>JAIHZV010000270.1 GCA_022718015.1 Phascolarctobacterium sp.
GGCTCGTTTTTTCGCCGGTCTGCCCTGGAGCACGCTGGTGGTCGGTGAGCTGCCTGCGTACTCTTTGGTGCTGTATTATGCGCTGCTGGCTTTGCTGGCTGATTTCGGCTGGCTGCAGCTTTTGCGTAATGCGGAGCGGCGCGTGGCCATTGGCTGCTGCGCTTTGCTTTTGACAGCGATTGTTCTATATCAGCAATATCGTCCGCTGCCGCTGGCGTGCTATTTTCTCGACGTGGGGCAGGGGGACTGCGCTGTCGTCGTTACGCCGTCGCGTCGTATTGCGGTGCTTGATACCGGCGGCTTGCAGAATTTGTCGACAGGCTCACGCGTGCTGGCGCCCTTTTTGCGGACGTTGGGCAAGAGGGAGATAGATGTGCTGCTGGTGAGCCATTATGATTATGACCATGTGGGCGGTGCGGTGGATTTGCTGCGGCAGGTGCGAGTAAAAACGCTGGTGCTGCCTAACGAAGCGCTGACGGAGGAGAGCAGCAAAATGCGGCAGCGGCTGTTGGCAGCGGCGCAGGGGGCGCAGGTGCAGCTGGCGGCGAGCGGCGTGCGCTATAAGCTGGACACCGGCGTGGAGCTGGCGCTGGTGGATGTGCCGCCGGAGGCGGTCGCAGGCAATGAGGCGAGCACACTGGCGGCGCTCGTGAGTGCGCAGGGCAGCGTGCTTTTTACGGGTGATATGGGCGCGGAGCGTGAGCGGGGGCTGGAGCTTGCGCATTACGATGTGCTCAAGGCAGGGCATCACGGCTCGCGCTACAGCTCTTCGCCGGAATTTTTGCAGCAGGTGCAGCCGGAGCTGACGGTGCTTTCGTGCGGCAGGGGCAATCGCTACGGACATCCGCATGCAGAAACGCTGGAGCGGCTGCGTGATGTGGGCAGCGCTGTGGCGCGCACGGACGAGCAGGGCTGCGTGAAGGTTGTCTTTGACGAGGGGGGCATAAAATGGTATAGTTATGTATATAATAAAAAAGCGTTCTAGGAGAACCCCCATGGATATAAAAGCAGAAGAATTTTTACATAAATTGCAGAACAAGCTGCCCTTGCCGCAGGCGACGCAGGTGTACGTCGTTTTTGGCGAGGATGATTATTACCGCAGCCAGATAACCGCCGCACTGCCAGGCTATATTTATGGCGACACGGACGAGGCCGACAGGCAGATTACCGTCTTTGAAAAGGACACGGATATCAGCGCTGTGAGCGAGGCGGTCAACACCTATCCGTTCTTCAGCGGCCAGTCGCTCGTTGTTTTAAAGGACGATAAGCTTTGGAGCAAGGGCGGCGAGGAGGCCAGGCAGACCGTGCTCGACAAGCTGACGGCGCTCGTAAACGATGTGCCGGAATACTGCACGCTGCTGATTTCTGCGCCGAAGCTGGATAAGCGCACGAAGTTTTATAAAGCGCTGAAGAAGGCTGCGTTGCTGTGCGAATGTGCGAGCATCCGCCCCTATGAGCTGCAGCCTTGGCTTGACGAGCAGGCTGAGCTGTATGGCGCACGCTTTGAGCATGATGCCATCGGCATGATTATGGAATACCTCGCTCCGGTGGAGAAGGTGCCACTGCAGCTTTTGCAGCAGGAAATCGCTAAGCTGGCGGTTTACGCAGGCGAGCGCAGGCAGTGGACGCGGCAGGATATTCTGGATATTTTCGCAGCGCTGCCAGAGGCCTCTGACTTTGCGCTGACGAATTTTATTATGGAGGGGCGCTTGAAGGCGGCTCTAGAGGCTTTGGCTTCGGCACGCAGGCATGGCACCTATGTTCTGCCGCTGACAGCGATGGTGAGCGCCAAGCTGCGTCAGCTGGCGCGCTATTTTGAGCTGCAGCGCAGCGGCTACGACCAGCGC
>JAIHZV010000024.1 GCA_022718015.1 Phascolarctobacterium sp.
GCGTTTTATGCTCCTCCTTATAATTCAGGAGCGTATGCAGCTGCTTGTTCTCGGCAAAAAGCGACGCCATATGGATATTAGCACTGCGCAGCTCTTCGTTTTCTTCTTTTAACTTCTTATTCTCACTCTGTAAAACTGTCAGCGCCTTCCAGAAGCCACGCAGGCCGTCGCTGGCGCTGCCAAGGCTTGTCAGCCCCTCCTCCACAGGCAGCACGACTGCTGCTACAGTCTTGTTGACCAGCGGGAAGCGGCTCTTGCCGGCAATCGCCATCGCCAGCATTGCCAGCAGAATGAAGGCGAACAATCCACAGAGCATAACCTTCTTACTCATGTGCCAGCCCCATTATTTCGAGGTCATAAAGCCCTTACGATAAATATCAATATTTTCTACGGCGATACCTGTACCCAGAGCAACGCAGTTCAGCGCTTCGTCAGAAACGAAAACAGGCATGCCCGTCTCGCGGGAAATCAAACGGTCCAGGTTACGCAGCATAGAGCTGCCGCCGGTCATAACAATGCCTCTGTCCATAATATCAGCAGACAGCTCAGGCGGAGTACGCTCCAGGGTGTTGCGTACAGCGTCCACGATAATGCTTACAGGCTCATTGACAGCCTCGCAGATGTGGTTAGCGTTGACGTTGATGCTCTTCGGCAGACCGCTGAGCAGGTCGCGACCGCGCACCTCCATAACGTCAGGAGTATCAACAGGCATAGCTGTGCCGATTTCAATCTTGATATTCTCCGCAGTACGTTCACCAATGAACATATTGAAGGTTTTGCGGATATAACGCGCAATTGCGCTGTCAATCGCATCACCGCCACAGCGGACGCTCTTGCTGACAACAATGCCGCCCAAGGAAATAACAGCAACCTCACAGGTGCCGCCGCCAATATCAACAACCATGCTGCCGGTTGCCTCCTGTACAGGCATACCGGCACCGATTGCCGCAGCCATCGGCTCCTCAATCAGATATGCCTCACGCGCACCAGCTTCAATGGTCGCGTCGATAACAGCACGCTTCTCAACCTCGGTAACGCCGGAGGGAACGCCTACAAGAATGCGCGGACGCACCAGCGGACGGTTGCCCATAGCCTGCTTAATAAAATATTTCAGCATGGACTGTGTAATTTCATAGTCAGCGATAACGCCGTCCTTCATCGGACGGATAGCCACGATGTTGCCTGGGGTACGGCCAATCATGCGCTTCGCCTCAGCGCCGATTGCCAGCACCTCGTTCGTATCCTTTTCTACCGCCACAACGGAAGGCTCACGGATAATAATACCTTTATCTTTGCAATGCACCAGGGTATTCGCTGTGCCCAGGTCAATACCCATGTCATCGGACATATTGTTAAATAAACTAAAGTTAGGGAAAGTCAGCTTCATTTCCACATATCCTCCTAAACGTCTAATGCTCCATCCTCTTGAAAGCTATAATAGGCGCCATCACCAATAATCAGATGATCTAAAAGAGGAATCCCCAAGGTCAGGCCAGCCTGCTGCAAAACTGCGGTCAGCTCCTTATCCTCCCGGCTCGGCGACGGGTCGCCGGACGGATGGTTATGCGCCACACAGATTGCTGCAGCATGCTGCAGAATCGGCGGCTGGAACACCTCACGCGGATGCACCACAGAATTGGTCAAGGTTCCCTCGGAAACAATCTCTGTGCCTATTATAAGATTTTTGCTATTTAATAAAATTACTAAAAACTGTTCACGCGTCGCATAACGCAAGCGCGGCATCAAAAAGTCTGCCACATCCTGTGGACAACGCACATGAACTTTATCTAAAGGTCTGGCGGACGCAATGCGCCTGCCAAGCTCCAGGGCAGCGAGAACCGTCGCGGCCTTCGCCTGTCCCAAACCCTTAATCTGCATAAGCTCATTGAGGTCGCTCGTCCGCGCCAGACGGCGGTAAAGGCCGTCATTGGCCACAAGCTCCCTGCCTAAATCAAGCGCCGACTTCTTCGCTGTGCCTGTACGCAATAAAATCGCCAGCAGCTCAGCATCCGTAAGCGCCTGCACGCCACGCTGCAAAAGCTTTTCGCGTGGTCTTTCCTCCAGAGGAAGATTTTTTATCCTCTGCTCATTAAATTTTTTGTCGAGACTGCTAAAATCATTACTGCAAAAATTGCAGGTCCTGCTTCCAGCAGCTTTATCCACCTGTCATAGCTCCTATACTCCTAATTGCCTAAACATTTCATGAAGCATCGTCAATGGCAGACCAACTACGTTATTGTAGCAGCCATTGATTTTTTCCACCAGAACAGCACCACGACCTTGAATGCCATAGGCACCCGCCTTATCCAAAGGCTCCTTCGTGGCAATATATGCCGCAATCTCTGCGGCAGTCAGCTCGCGAAAGCTCACGTCTGTCGTGCAGACCTTTGCCAGCTGCTGACCTTTATAGCGCACCGCCACGCCCGTCATCACCTGATGCGTGCGTCCTGACAAACGCGTAAGCATAGCCTGCGCCTCTGCCTCATCCTGCGGCTTACCTAAAATAACATTGTCAATAACAACAATCGTATCTGCTGCCACAACCGGCAGCTCATCTCCGGCCTCTGCATAAACAGCATCGCACTTGCCCTTGGCATTTGCCAGCGCCACCTCGTGCGCCAGCTCCGCTCTGCCGCCCACCTCTTCAAAAGAAGCAGGCTGCACAACAGGCTCAATGCCAATCTGCTGCAAAAGCGCCTGACGGCGCGGAGATGCTGAAGCCAAAATAACCTTCATGGCTCTTTACCTCAGCCCTTTTTACCCATATCGATAACCATCTCAGCCTGCTGAATCTCATAGATAACAGGCTGCTGGCCCTCGCGTACTGCGTCACGCTTAAAGATACGCGCATAATTCACAGTAACAAGCAGCCAAAGCACAATACAGATAGCTATAGGAAGCAGCTCATCCATATGGAAGAAGGTCGCCATGCTGTGACCGCAGGCAACACCTGCCAGAATACCAGCCACAGGCAAACCGTAAATAATCAGCTTGGCCTGCTTCTGGTCAAAATCGCGGTATTCTGCACCAACAACATCGCCAGCCTTAGCGCCTACCGGATTCCAGCAATCCAGATATTTCGGCAGGTTCTTCAGCTCGCTTTCCATTTTATCAACCTTAACCTCGGCGCGTTCGCCGTTCTTCTTAACAACTAAACCTCTAATCTCTGCCATTTAAGCAAATTCCCTTCTCATATATATTCAGTCTTAATATGCGTGTAAAAAAATATACCAGTAGCCGAAGCCGAGAACTACGCCATAGATAGCGAAGAAAACAGCTATGCCCTGCCAGCAGACAGGATAACCAAAGTTAATATCCTCACCGAAAATACCACGGCGGTTGAAGAAGGTATATTTTTTACGTTTTCTGAACCAGGCCTGCTTGTTTTCGGGGCCAACCAGCTTAGCAATCAGATAGATATAAAGAAATGCACCAAAAAATATCTGCATAACTCTGCTGCAGACTAAAGCAGGTTCAACATTAGCTAAAGCATCCATTAAATTTTAGACCTCCTTGGCTTAACCAAAACTTACAGTTGAATAAATTTATCCGGCATCTGTTTGCGGAGCTGCTTGATGAACTCGTCGCTGGACTTGAACAGCAGCCCGGCCAGCTTGTTCTTCTTGCCCTCAGTGAATACCAGAAGACGCTGCGGATTATTATCTAAGGAATTATAGCGGTGAATATAATGCTTAATCTGCGTTTTGCGGAAAAAGCTTTTTACATATTTATCCGTAAAGCTTTCGGTTCTGGTCAGGTCGACAACATAGCTGCGTTTGATAAAGCCTAAGCCGTGGCTGATAACCTCAAGGCGCTTGTCCTTGTATAAAATCAGCGTATAGCCAAAGCTGACGCGCCAAATCCACAGTGCCAGCAGCACCATGTCCATGCCCCAGCCCAAAACATCAAAACGATGTGAAGCCTGAAAGCCCATCCATTCATGCACAAAAAGGCTCGCAATCATCAATAAGGCAATCGCGGCAAAAATTTTTCTTTGTCCGCTTGTGCCAGATTCTTCACGATATAATTCTTCCAAAACGTTCCCTCCATCTTTGAGAATGCGCCTAATATCTCATTCTCTTCTTATCCAACTAATTATATCAAATTTTACACTTAAAGGGTATACCCTTAGCCAAGAAATGTCTTTAGAAAATGTGAATTTTCTTGTCGCAGGGATGAAATGCAAACAGAGCAGCACGAAACGCACTGCTCTCCTCCGCGAGAAAAAATTTTAGAAGCTGTAATTTACGCCCACGTTTACGCCCCAGTCGCGCTTCAGCTCACCGCCGCTTCTACGTTCAAAATCAAGGGAAATATTCGCTGCCTTGCCCAGCTTATATTCCATGCCTGCGCCATACTCTACGCCCCAGCCGCCGAGGCTGTCCTCGTAAGGCTCTGTGCGTCCGTCGGCGCTCACCGTCGTCGCCAGATCGCCGCCGAAATCATATACCGCCGCAGCCTTCACATAGAAGCTGCCCTTAGCACCCAAGCGTCTGCCAAGCTTCGCACCGCCGCGCAAAATGATGCTGTCAAAGCTATCATTAGCCACACGCGCCAACGTCTCCTGCGTCCGCACGCTGTAATCGGCTGCACCCATGTGAACATAACTCAGGCGCACTGCAGGCTCAAGATACCAGGCCGCAGGCAGCTCATGCGTGCTGCCATACTCGGCACTCACGCTGTAGGCCGGAGCGGAGAACTCACCTGCAATTTTTTGCAGAACAGTTCCGCCGAATGTCTTGCTTTCGCTGCTCACTCTGCCAGCCTTCGCTTCCAGATTCAAATAGCTGCTGCCGCCATGCCAAGCGCCGTACACTATGCCGACATTGGTTTTCGCCTTGCCGCTGCCGCTATCAAGCTGCGTATTGCCGCGCGTCTGCATACCGCTCACGCCAAATGTCCAATCATTGCCGACATAGGCATCATAGCCAAGCTCTACGCCGTTATACTTTAGCTGCAGGCCGTCAGACTTCAGCTTGCCGCCGAGATACTGCGCCCAAACCTCTTCACGCTCACCCGCTCCTTGCGTCTCACGCAGATGCGCATGCAAAGCGCTGTCGTTACCCAAAACGCCGATTGCGAGCGCTCCTGCTGCTTTGTTAGCGGAGTGCAGACTGCGCTGACTGCCGGAGGCAGAGGGCGCAGCTTTAACATTAACCTCTTTAATGACAATTTTATTACCATCTGACACCGCCTTCATATCATCATAAGTATAGCTCCAGATGCCATTATCGTAATGCACATCCTTAACACTATTTATTAAGGTTGCATCATCAAAAATATAATTACGATTATAAAGAACAGTTATCGAATTATCTAACTCTTTCTTGCCATCAGTGCTCATGCCATAGCCATTTTTCATTCCTTTATCGAAAACATTGACATCGAACTTGCCTGCCCCTGTTATGGTTGTTGTGGTTTGTATAGTGCCACTTATGCCGATAATATCGCTATTCAAAGGACTATTATTAACTTCCTTGCTGCTATCAGCACGCAAAAACAACTCATTGCTGCCAACTATATTTAAATTATTTATTGCCAAAGCGTGAAAACCAGCTTCAGCATTATTAGCATCATACATATATATTTTTGCATTATTTAGCGTTGTTGTCCCAGAAGTTGTCACCAAGCCATCAACTATTAAAGTGGAATTCTCAACAGTAAGATTACTGCCTGGCATAGCAGTTCTCATAAATTTTTTACCTATGCTTGTCTCGCCAGACAGCTTCAAAGTAGAGTTATCAAGAACATTCACATTACCATAGATGCTAATTCCACTCTCACCGCCATCCAAGGCTATTGCCGACTTCTCTGCATAAATCGCATATACCTTTTCATTTTGCATAGTCCCCGCTTCATCTTCATTAGCAGCTACTATTTTTATTCTCTGTCCTGCCTTCATATTAATCTTTGAATTACTAGCATTTATAGCTGCAAGCTTATTGTTTCTCGTAAAGCCCATAATGTCGGCGCTAATTTGTATTGTGCCGCCTGCCTGCATATCAAGCTCAGACGAAGCCGCATATATTCCGCTCACAGGACCGAAGCTGACACTAGGCGTTGCGCTTGAAGGCGCTGCAGAATAGCCAACAGTTGCTGATATACTGATATTCCCCTCCTCCGCCTGCAAGCTTGCCTTAGAACCATTTGACAAAAGCATACCTTGTGCCGTCATCTTCCCAGGAAGCTTAATTTCCTTAGGTATCGAGGAAGATATTTCAATATCTTTTTTCGCAAGAATATTTATGTTATATTTATTTGCAGCTATTCCCAGCGTTACTTCGTCCAATCTTCTTCTAGGAATTGTCCTCTGAAGCTCGTTGTGCACTGTGTAACTAACGGAGTTCGCCTCAATCTTCGAGCTGCCATTTTCTCCATAAAAGCCCACGGCCTTCATGCTCACATTTTCTTCGTTTCCACTAATAGCACCGCTAGACTCCACAACAAATTTACCCTTTATCTTGAAGTCAGCCTGCGAATCCTTAACATGGACACCTATGCCCTCTGCATTTTTATAAGCCATCGCTTGACAACCAATAAATAATCCATCCTGATCGCTATTAATAAAGTTTTTCTTCTCGACATCATGTATATCAAGAGCAGTAGCCTTCACTTCATCTGCTTTATTAGATCTGTATAAAATGTCATTCAAAATCTCTGTCTGTGTACCTTTAATATTCTTAAATATAGTTTCTTCTTTCGTAACCACTGCACTTTCATCCGCCCAAACGCTCGTGGTATACCCCAATGCCATCACAGACATTGCTACAGCCGCCGCAAATTTAGCACCATTCTTACTAAACTTCTTCATCTTTGTACCTCACTTCCCAACTCAAAAAATCGTTAATTATATAATCTTCCAAAGCATAAAAATCGTCTAGCCTTATTATAATTCACTTTCTTCTCTTGCGTCAACAAAACAAAAAAACAAAGACAAAACACTTCTTTTTATAACCTGAAGCATTTTGTCCCTGTAACTTTCTTTACAATTGTATTTTTTGCTTACATTTAAAGCTCTACTGCTCTGCGCACAGCCGCCAGATTTTCCTCGCTGGCGAACTGTCCTACGCAGCAGCCCGGCCCGATGAGCAGCTTTTTGCCGTCCACAGCCGCAATCGCTTCGCGGATGTGCTTGATAATGCTTGCCGGCGTGCCGTCCTGCACAATGTCGTCGCGTCCCGGCTTGCCGTCCACCAGCGTATCGGCAGCAGCGATGCCTGCAAGAAAGGCTTTGCCGCTGATTTTACGCGCCTCCTCCAGCGTCGGCGGCGTGTTACGGTCATGCCAGTTGAGCACATTGTTGGGATAGCGCTGCGCAATCTCATCAAAGTATACCCCCATGCCATGCAGATGTACAACATTAAACCAGGTGCGGTTTACATAGCTTTCGAGCACCTGCAGGTCATAGGGCACGCCGAAGCTGCGGAAATTCTCCAGAGAAATCAGCTCCCTGCGTGCGTCCTGTGTAGCAAAGAAGAAGCCGCTGACGCCGCGCTTGATATTTTCGTTGATAAAATCAATAGTAATCTCCGTGATAACTGCCAGCGCATAGCGTACTGCCTCCGGCGCTGTCTTGAGGTCCTCCAGCACACGGTCGCCAACCAGCTTATGCAGCGTTGTCAGCGGACTGAAAATCGTCTGAATATAAGGCACATCGCCGGGCAGCTGCTTACGCAGCAGCTCCGTGAACTCCAGCTGCTTGCCATACGTTCCCTGAATCGCCGGAATCGGTGTCAGCGCAAGATAATCCTCCACCTTTTGCACCGGGCCACGCTCCCACAGCGGCGGCTCGCCCTGCTTGGAGAAAATCTTCACCTTAGCGCCAAGATCCTGCACGCCATACAGACCAAATGGCATCATCTTTACAAAATCATAATCATATTTTTTCGTCAGCTCTGCTGTCGCCTCCGCGAGGCTCACAGGATCCTGATCAACCCCGGACAAATGATACCATACGGAAAATGGAATTCTATCTACAGCCTCTCCCTTAATGGCAGCCTCTACACGTTGCGCCTTATTCATTACAAACACTCCCTCATATAAAATCAATTTTTAGCAAAAGCAGCATCAGCCTTCAGACTGTGCTCTAATTTATTAAAGATAATCGTTAAAGCAATGCACAGCAGCCAATAAATTACGGCATCCGCAATATATGGCTCGGTGCGTCTGCTATACAACGCCGCAAAAATATCTGCGGCAGCAAAAATATCTACTATTTTAATGGTGAACAAAAGCGCCAGGCCCTTGATACCATGCAGATAATAGGTGAAAAACGACGGCATCGCTACAGCAAAAGCCTGCGGCAGGATAATCCGCTTATATGCCTGAAAGGTCGACAGGCCTGCGGCCATCGCCGCCTCCATCTGTCCCTTGTCGACAGCAAGCAAGGCACCACGGATGTTCTCCGACTGAAAAGCCGTCTGGTAGATGATGAAGAAAATGTACGCTGTCCAGTAGGGACTCACGTCAAAGGACTTTACCACGCTGCCTGTAAAAAAGCTAAGCACCGGCGCCAGAAGATATGGCAGGCTGTAATACATAATAAAAACCTGCACAATCGCCGGCACGGCCCGCACGAAGGAAACAAACACTGCCAGCACAGCATTGATATATTTATTGCTGCGCAGACGGATGATGGCGATAATTGAGCCTAAGATAATGCCTATAAGCATCGTCACCGCCGGCAGAAATAAGGTCAAAGGCAGGTGCCTGCTGATGAAGCCAAAGGCCTCCACAACTGTGTGCAAATCAATAGTCATGCTGCTCTCCTCCTTAAAAATTTCTGGCTGCGTTCATCCAGCCTTGCGGCTAAAAGCTCCAGCGCACTAATCAAAATCCAGTAAATAATCGCTACGGCAATATAGCATTCCAGCTTGCCCTCGCCCATACGCAGATGAATCAAAAGATTGGCACGCCCCATAAGGTCCATCAGGCCAATCATATACATCAGCGAGGTGTCCTTGATAATCTCGATAAGCTGGTTCACCATGCCCGGCAGCATAATCGGCAGCGCCTGCGGCAGAAGAATGCGCGTCACGCGGTGCCATGTGCTGAGGCCGAAGGCAATGGCTGCCTCCGTCTGTCCACGCGGTACGGCCTCGTAGGCCGGGCGGATAACCTCGGCAATAATCGGTCCGTAGTGAATAATCATCGCTACGTATACATAAACCTCCTTCGGTATAGCATTTGTATCTACGCCGAGCGTCTGCAGCGGCAGCGGCAGCAGAAAATAGCTCAGAAAGAGCAGCAGCACGAAGGGCATGCTGCGTACAAACGACATCCACACCTCCGTCAGCTGGTAAAGCACCGGCAGCCGCGGAATGCGAATCAGCGCTACGATAATGCCTGCCAGCAGGCTCACCAAGCTGCTCATGACGATAAAATAAAGGGTAAATGGCACTGCCTCTAACAATTGCGGCCATACCGTCCAAAAATATTCAAGGTTAAAAGTCAGCACCATCAACATCTCCTCATCCCTAAAAAAGTTATTGCAAAAGCTTCAGCAAATCGTCCTTATACCATTTAGTAGAAATCTTTGCCAGCGTTCCGTCAGCACGCAGCTCCTTGAGCGCTTCGTTGATTTCTCCTGCCAGCTTCTCTTCCTTCTTGTTTACAACAACGTAAGTTGCATTAACCTTAATCGGCTCCTTAATCGTTGCCAGCTCTACGCCCTGCTTAGCCGCCAGCTCCTCTACGCCGAGGTTGTTCGGAATAATCAGCGCATCATATTGGCCTTCCTTCAAGCCCTTCACGCGCTCGGCTGCGCTCACGCCGGACTGTACAGGAATCTCCTTCAGCAGATTGCCATGCTTTTTATTCCATTCATCTACAATACGATATGCGCCGCCGTTCGGTGTCAGCGGCACCAGCTTCAGATTAGCCTTGACCACATCCTCAAAGCTGTTGTACTTATTTTCGTTGCCCTTGAGCACATAAACCATCAGGCTGCTGGCACCAATCGGGCTTTCCGGCAGCAGGAAGTTCTGCTCACGCTGAGCGTTCTTGAAATAGCCGCCTGTTGCCACCTTCGCATCACCGGATTCCATCATCACATCCTGAGTTTCAGGCGGCACAGCCTGAATATCCAGCTGATAATCCTTCAGGCGTTTGCTTACCTCCAGCAGCACATCATATTCATAGCCATGCTTTTCGCCCTTTTCATCAACCCATGACAGTGGTGCCTCCGTACCGCTGATAACAGTTTTGACAACCGTTTTTCCGCCTGCAGCAGCCTCCTTTTTATTATCTCCGCCGCAGCCGCCTAAAAGCGCCGCCACAGTCAGTACACCTAAGGTTAAAGCCGTAAATTTTTTCCAGTTCGTTTGCATAATCTATCGCTCCTATCTTAATTTCAAATAATATATTCCGCTTCCGGTAAAACTCTGCGCAAAAACCTGCGCGTTCTTAATTCTTCAGGATTAGTAAAAATTTTGCTTGCCGAGCCCTGCTCAACAATTTTTCCGCCATCCATAAAGATGACATTCGTGGAAATCTCCTTGGCAAACTGCATCTCGTGCGTCACAATAACCATCGTCTTGCCTTCATCTGCCAGCGATTTTATAACTCCCAGCACCTCGCCAATCAGTTCCGGGTCCAGAGCACTTGTCGGCTCATCTGCCAGAA
>JAIHZV010000271.1 GCA_022718015.1 Phascolarctobacterium sp.
GAGAGGGTGTTACTATAAAAAGTATTTTTTATCAATTCTCTTGACTATCCTTCTTTGGGCTGATAAAATGTAAAATTAAGGGATTAGGTTTTACAAACGATATATTTTGATTTGACATTGGGGTGAGTTTGATGAAAAGGCTTAGTATGAATTTATATAAATATATCTGCGTCTTTGTCTGTATGGCAGCGCTGTTGGCCGGAGGTATGCTGCAGGCTGCGGCTGAGGCGGCAGAGCATAAGGTTGTGCGCGTTGGCTGGTATGAGGACGTGTATAACAATATCAGCAGAAATGGCGGGCGCAGCGGCTTCTGCTACGATTATGAGCAGTCGATTGCCAGTTATACAGGCTGGACGTATGAATACGTGAATGGTGGCTGGGAAGAGCTGCTGGAGAAGCTGGGCAAGGGCGAGATTGACCTTATAGGCGCAGTTTCCTATACTGATGAGCGTGCGCAGAAAATGCTTTTTTCTGATGAACCGATGGGCATAGAAAAATATTATCTTTATGCGAAAATCGGTACTAAGGGTATTTCTGCTACGGATTTAAGCACCATGAACGGCAAGCGCGTCGGCGTGCTGTATGGCAGTGTGCAGGGAAAGGCGTTGGACGCTTGGAAGGCGAAGCATAATCTGCAGATCGAGAATGTGTATGTCAAGGACTTTGATGATACAAGGGAGCTGCTGGGAAATAACGAGCTGGACGGCTTTGTTACGATTGAGACGCCTTATTGGGAAAAATATGGGATGTTCTCGGTAGCGACTATCTCCAGCTCGGGCATTTATTTTGTTATCAACAAGAACCGTCCTGATTTGAAGCAGGAGCTGGATGCTGCCATGCGCAAGATGGATTATGACAAGCCGTTTTATGTGAATGAGCTGTATAAGCGCTATTATCCTGAGGCAAGTAGCGCCGTGCTGTCGGCAGATGAGAAGGCTTGGCTGAAGCAGCATGGCTCTATCCGTATCGGCTATCTGGAAAATGATGGTGCGTTCAGCCGCGTTGATCATGATACCGGCAAGGTTGTCGGCGTTATCAACGATTATGTCAATTTTGCCGGGGATTGTCTGGGCAAGGATGCCTTGCATTTTGAGCTGGTGGGCTTTGCCGGGCAGAAAGCGATGACACAGGCGCTCAAGGATAATAAAATTGATATGCTCTTCCATTTCAGCGAGAATCCCTTTGTTGCTGAGCAGAACATCCTGCTGCTGTCTAATAATGCTTTGACAGGGTCGCTGCTGGTTTGTACGGCGCAGGATTTCTTTAACGAGAATGCGGAAAATATCGTAGCGATGAAAAAGAGCGACTATATATTGCAGCGGCAGTTTGCTTATCAATATCCGCAGTGGAAGATTGTGGAATATGATTCGCTGGAGGATATGGCAAAGGCAGTACGAAATAATCAGGTAGCCTGTATGGCTGCTAATCCTATGGAGCTGGCGCAGTTTAGCGATGACAGAGGGCTGCACAGCGTGCTTTTAACGAAGACTGCGAAGTCAGTCTTCGCCGTAGGCAGGGAGAACACGGTTCTGCTGTCTATCCTGAACAAAACGCTGAAGAAGATGCCCCCTGCCATGCTGACGGGTGCTTGGGCAATGTATAACAGTGCGCCGAAAAAGGTTACGGTGGTGGATTTTATCAGGGAGCATATGCTGCTTGCTGTTCTTGTTCTGCTTGTAGTTGCAACCATTCTGGTGCTGCTGATGCAGGCGAGAATGTCAGAGACGAAGGCGAAGGAGCTGAACAGAAGGCTGGAGGAGGCTGTGGAGTCGGCGCGTCAGGCTGATATAGCCAAGACCAACTTCCTGTTCAATATGTCGCATGATATCCGTA
>JAIHZV010000272.1 GCA_022718015.1 Phascolarctobacterium sp.
TCCGGGCCGCCGCCATGAACGACTACCGGACGCATGCCGGCATATTGCAGAAACAGAATATCCTGCAGAACCTTGTTCTTTAGCTCGTCATTAAGCATAGCATTACCGCCATACTTTATGACAATGGTTTTATCTTTAAAATTACTGAGATACGGCAGCGCTTCGATTAAGGTATGTACTTGTTGTTCGGTCATTAACATAGCTTTTATTCCCCCTATGCATTATAGAATAATATTATTATGCCTTCATTATCAAGGACGAGCTAGAAAGTACCAGAGACGAGGAAAGCCGACGACGTCGTACTAGAGGTACGTCCCCCCTTCGGGGATTAGCACGACCAGCACGTTCTCGCTACGCTACGCTTGCGACAACGTGGGTCTTTGCGTCAAGGAGCCATTGTGAAGCAGATGATGCCTTATATCGTGCCTATATAGTACGCTTTAAGTATGATATTCTGCATTAATCTTCACATATTCATAACTAAAATCACAGGTCCACACCGTTGCGCTCTCGCTCCCGGCGCCCAGATCTATGCTCATAGAAATGTCATGCTCTGCCATGACGGGTGCCAGCGTTTCTGCCGGAACGTTGCAGTTCATGCCCTTTTCTACCAGACGGATGCCGCCGATTTCCAGATTAACCTTGTCAGCAAGCATTTCTGCACCGCTATAGCCTGCTGCGCAGACGATGCGGCCCCAGTTCGGGTCCTTGCCGAAGAAGGCGGTTTTTACCAAAGGCGATTTGGCAATAGCCATAGCTGCTGTTTTGGCGTCCTCCCAGGTGGCAGCACCGGTGACATTGACCTCCAGGAACTTGGTCGAGCCTTCGCCGTCATGAGCAATGAGCTTCGCCAAATCTGTAGCGCAGGCTACGAGAGCCTCGAAGAAGGCGGGATAGTCGGGATGCTCCTCGGAAAGAATAATTTCATTTTCAGCCAGGCCGTTCGCCAGCACAATCATGCTGTCATTGGTGCTGGTGTCGCCATCGACAACGACCATATTAAAGGACTGGTCAGCAGCCTTTTTCACAGCACGCTTCAATACGTCCGGCGCAATAGCTGCATCTGTAGTGATGAAGGTCAGCATGGTCGCCATGTTCGGGTGAATCATGCCGGCGCCCTTAGCGATACCTGCAAAGGTCACCTTCTTGCCGTCGATTTCTGTTTCATAGGCAGCACGCTTGATGAACGTATCCGTAGTCTGAATCGCCATCGCACAGCTTTCGCCCTCGTTCTCATCGAGGCTGTCAATGGCATCGGCAAGGCCTGTCAGCAGCTTGTCCATCGGCAGAAACTGACCGATAACACCAGTAGAGCAGACAAACACTGCCTCCGGCTGCAGGCCTAAAAGCTCTGCCGTATGCGCCTGCATTTTCTTAGCATCAGCAAGGCCCTGCTCGCCGGTGCAGGCGTTGGCGCAGCCGCTGTTGACAGCGATAGCCTGCGCATAACCATGCGTATTGACCTCACGGCTCACAAGTACAGGAGCCGCACACATTTTATTTTGCGTAAACACTGCGCCGCAGGCAGCAGGAGCAGTGCTATAGATAACTGCTACATCGTGGTTGCCGCTCACTTTAAGACCAGCCTTGACGCCGGCAGCGAGGAAGCCCTGCGGTGCAGTCACCCAGCCTTCTATTTTTTTCATGAAAATCCCTCATTTCGCCTACGCCTTTCTGCCAAAGGCAGAAGCGTATCTTCATAATTTCTTTTGTATATTAAATCAAGGAACGATAGGCAGCTGGCGCAGGCCGGCGGTCTCATCGATACCAAACATAACATTCATATTCTGCACTGCCTGTCCTGCTGCGCCTTTCACCAGATTATCCAT
>JAIHZV010000025.1 GCA_022718015.1 Phascolarctobacterium sp.
GCTGTTGGCGTAAACATGTACCCGAACATGACGGAAGAACCGCTGGAGCGCCGCGAAGAGGATACTCCGAAACTGAAGAAAGAACGCGAAGCTGCTGTTGCTGCTTACGTTGCTGACATCGACACCAACTATCTGGCCGGCAAGCTGGCTGCTGTTGAAACCGTTGAAGGCACAATCGAAGCATTCAGCAATGGTGCTACTATCGGCCAGGTTGCTGCTGCTTCCTGCAAGGCTGAAGCTCCGGAAACTGTTGAAGCAATCGCTGCTCATCACTGGACCGAACGCTATGAGGCTCTGCGTTTCGATACTGAAGACTATGTTAAGAAGACCGGCAAAAATGTTGAAGTATTCCTGGCTAACATGGGACCGATTCCTCAACATAAAGCTCGTGCAGACTTCTCCACCTCCTTCCTGCAGGTTGGCGAATTCAATGTTCATCTGAACAATGGCTTCCAAGATGACGAAGGCAAACCTGGTTCTCGTTATGAGAAGTGCGTAGAAGCACTGAAGGCTGGCATTGATGAAAATGGTACTCCGTATGATGTTGCAGTTATCTGCTCCACCGATGCTACCTATCCGGAAGACGTTCCTGCTTTGGCTCCGATGATTAAAGCAGCTAACCCGAACATTACTCTGTTCCTGGCTGGCGCTGCTCCGAAAGATCTGGAACCGGTTTATAAAGAAGCCGGTGTTGATGACTTCATCAGCGTAAAAGCTAACTGCTTCCAAACTCTGAAGATGCTGCAAAAGAAGAAAGGGATGATTGAATAATGAGCATTAATCCGGATTTCACTAAAGTAGCCCTTCCTGATCATCCTTCTTGTTCTTATGACGAATGGAAGAAGAATCTGGAAGAAAAAATGGGCGAAAACTATGATGCCCTGTATGATACAACCTTGGAACGTATTCCGAAAGCTCCGCTGTACACCAAGGATATCTATGATAAATGTAACCATCTGGACTTCATGAGCGGTATTCCTCCGTTCCTGCGTGGTCCATACTCTACAATGTATGTTTTCCGTCCGTGGACTGTACGTCAATATGCAGGCTTCTCCACTGCGGAAGAATCCAACGCATTCTATCGTCGTAACCTGGCAGCAGGCCAAAAAGGTCTGTCCATCGCGTTCGACTTACCGACTCACCGTGGCTACGACGCTGATAACCCGCGTGTAGTTGGCGACGTTGGTAAAGCAGGCGTATCTGTTTGCTCCATGCTCGATATGAACATTCTGTTCTCCGGTATTCCTCTGGATCAGATGTCCGTATCCATGACCATGAACGGCGCAGTTCTGCCTATCCTGGCATTCTTCATCGTATCCGGTGAAGAGCAGGGCGTAGATAAATCCATCATGGCTGGTACCATTCAGAACGATATTCTGAAAGAGTTCATGGTACGTAACACTTACATTTATCCGCCTGCTATGTCCATGCGTATCATCGGTGATATTTTCGAATACACCACTAAATACATGCCGAAATTCAACAGTATTTCTATTTCCGGTTACCACATTCAAGAGTGCGGCGCAACCTGCGACCTTGAATTAGGCTACACTCTGGCCGATGGTATGGAATATATCCGTACTGGTGAAGCTGCAGGCCTGCCTGTAGATGCTTTCGCAAAACGTCTGTCCTTCTTCTGGGATATGGGCAAAAACTACTTCATGGAAGTTGCGAAGATGCGTGCTGCTCGTGTTCTGTGGGCTAAGATTCTTAAGAGCTTCGGCGCTAAGAACCCGAAATCCATGGCACTGCGTACTCATAGCCAGACCTCTGGCTGGTCTCTGACCGAGCAGGATCCGTTCAACAACATCTCCCGTACTTGTATGGAAGCTATGTCTGCTGCTCTGGGCCATACCCAATCCCTGCATACCAACGCACTGGACGAAGCTATCGCACTGCCGACCGACTTCTCCGCTCGTCTTGCTCGTAACACCCAGCTGTACATCCAGGATGAAACCAAGGTTTGCAAGATTATCGATCCGTGGGGCGGTTCCTACTATGTTGAATACCTCACCAACGAAATCATTCGCCGTGCTTGGGCTCATATCCAGGAGGTTGAAGCACTTGGTGGTATGGCAAAGGCTATTGCAACCGGCCTGCCGAAGATGCGTATCGAAGAGTGCGCAGCTCGTCGTCAAGCTAACATCGATAGCGGCAAGGAAACCATCGTTGGCCTGAACAAATATCGTCTGGCTAAGGAAGATCCGTTGAACGTATTGTCCATCGATAATACCGCAGTACGTAACGCTCAGATTAAACGTCTGGAAAAACTGAGAGCAGAACGCGATAGCGATGCTGTTGCTCGCGATCTGGAAGCTATTACGAAGGCAGCTGAAGCTCGTGATAACGGCAACCTGCTGGAGATGGCTGTACAAGCTGCACGTGACCGTGCATCCCTCGGTGAAATTTCTGACGCAGTTGAAAAAGTTTCCGGTCGTTTCAATGCTGTAATCCACACTGTATCCGGTGTATACTCCAGTGAATTCAGCGGCAACGATGATATGGAACAAGCTAATAAACTGGCTGATGAATTTGAAAAACTTGAAGGCCGTCGTCCTCGTATCTTCTTGGCTAAGATGGGCCAGGATGGTCATGACCGCGGACAAAAGGTTCTGGCAACCTCCTTTGCAGATATGGGCTGGACCGTCGACGTTGGTCCTCTGTTCCAGACTCCGGAAGAATCTGCACAAGACGCTGTAGATAACGACGTTGATATGGTTGGCTTCTCCTCCCTGGCTGCTGGTCACAAGACCTTGCTGCCGGCAATCGTAGAAGAACTGAAGAAACGTGGTCGTGAGGATATTATGGTCTGCATTGGCGGCGTAATTCCTGCTCAAGACTACGATTATCTGTATGAACACGGCGCAGCAGGTATCTTTGGACCTGGTACCAATATTCCGAAATGCTGCATCCAGCTGCTGCAAATGCTGGTTGACCGTGCAAAGGCTGAACAAGAGTAAGAGCGAGGTGAGCTAAATGCCTGAAACTGGTGAAAAGGATATTAGACCGAGTTGGGTACCCCTGAAAAAAGACCCAAATTTTGCCTGCTCCGTAATGAGTGGCATTGACAGCGCGGTGAACGCTGTATCAGAGGAGAAATATAACCCTGCGGATAAAATCAGAAAATTCCCTTTGAGAAAGAAGCCTTCTACGGAAGAGCTGATCAAGGGAGTCAGTGAGGGCGATCGCAAAACTTTGTCTCAGGCAATTACGCTTATTGAAAGTAACGCTCCGAAAGACTTCGATAAAGCGCAGCGTGTGCTGCAGGGACTTTTGCCGCGTACAGGCAAAGCACTGCGTATCGGTATTTCCGGTGTGCCTGGTGCCGGTAAGAGTACCTTTATCGAATCCTTCGGCCAGCTGCTGTGTCATCAGGGCTATAAGGTTGCCGTTCTGGCAGTTGACCCGACAAGCTCGATTACCGGTGGTTCTATCTTAGGTGATAAAACACGTATGCAGATGCTTTCGCGTGAGCCGAACTGCTTCATCCGTCCTTCCCCGGCAAAGGGAACCTTGGGCGGTGTTGCACGTAAGAGCCGTGAAACTATGCTTCTCTGCGAAGCTGCAGGCTGCGATGTTATCCTGGTAGAGACCGTCGGCGTAGGTCAGTCGGAGATTACTGTGCGTTCCATGGTTGACTTCTTCATGCTGGTCGTACTGACTGGCGCTGGTGATGACCTGCAAGGCATCAAGAAGGGCATCATGGAGGTTGCTGATGCTATCGTTGTCAACAAAGCCGATGGCGATAACCTGCCTAAGGCTATTGTTACCCAAGGCGAATATGAGCGTATGATTGAATTTATCCGTCCGGCTACCGAAGGCTGGAAGACCCATGCTTACAGATGTTCTGCTCTGACTAAGGAAGGTCTTTTGGAGCTTTGGGCTGTGATGCGTAAATTCGAGAAGGTTACTAAAGAATCTGGTGCCTTTGACAAACGTCGTAAATCGCAGACGGTTGCTTGGGTTAACAGCATGATTGATGAGCATCTGCACAATCTGTTCTTTGAAGACCCAATGATTAAGGGACGTTTACCGGCAGTTATGGAAGCAGCTGTTAATGGCGTGGTATCCCCAAGCCAGGCTGTAACCGAGCTGATTAACTCCTTTGATATTGATCGTGCTTCAATGAGACATCGCAATCAAAACAAATAAGGCTGGCGACAAAGCACCTCAGGTGATAGTTGACCAGTGAATAGAAAAGCAGGCTGCTGCATGAAAATGTGGCGGCCTGCTTTTTTGGTGATTGCAGATTTTATTACTAAAGTAAGCTATAAGCAAAACAGCTGCGAGGCTTTGGACGTTCCTCGCAGCTGTTTTTGTGCTTTGTTCTCCATAGACGAAAGGGGTGTGTCGTAGAGATTTATGTAAATTTGTCCTCTTAGTGAGTTTAGATGTCGGCCTGTTTTTCGATATCGCCGAAGTAGAAGCTGATGAGCTTTTTGTATTCGCCGCTCTTTTTGTAATCCTTCAGAGCTGCGTTGAGCTTTTGGATAAGCTCGTTATTATCTTTGTTTGCATACATTACCAGGTCATCCTGACGGTCGGAGTGACCAATAACTTCTAAGCAGTTGTCATCGTCAGTATGCGTCATATAGTAAGCAGTGGTCAGGTTGCCGCAGATAGCAAAATCTGCTTCGCCGGTTTCTACTGCATGCAGAGCACTTTCGTTTTGCGGATATTCTACAATTTGCGCGTTAGGCAGAGACTTGGCTACGCGAGCAGCAGAAGCGCCCTTTTTAATTGCTACCTTGCGGCCGGCAATATCATTCATGGTCAGCTTGCTGCCTTTTTTAGTAACAATAGAGAAGGCTGCTTTGGCATACGGCTCGCTGTAAGCGTATTTTTCGCGTCTTTCTTTAGTGGAGCTGAAGTTGTTTACCGCCAGGTCATAATCCTTGCTGTCTAGACCGGTAAGCAGGCTTTGGAAATCGACATTAACGAATTCAACCTTGTCATAGCCCATCTTTTTTCCCAAATCGTTCATTAAATCAATATCAAAACCAGTGAATTTGTTTTGATCCTTTAAGTATAGCTCAAACGGTGGGGAAGCTGGGGACGTTGCCACACGCAGAACCTTTTCAGCAGTGGGTGCTGCTGCTTGTTTGTCGCTGCTACAGCCGGCTAACATGAGCAGGCAGAGCATACTGATGATTAAGAAGAGAGTCTTTTTCATAAGCGGATACCTCCATGTGAATTATTTAATTATTGTAAATCACTCAATCATATGAGCAATCACTCATTCGTTGGGATAATTATATACCCCCTTTTCACTTGCTGTCAAGGGGATATATAAGAAAAAATTCAGTAGTTATATGCAGATTGCATTAGTCAAGATGCTCTGGATGCAGGTTTTTCGGACGCAGATCAGGCGGCAGCATAATGCAGGAATCATGGCTGTCCTCGCTCAGCGGGTTGACGTGAACCATGCAGTGCTTTACGAGCGGGAAGTTAGCTTCAATCGCAGTATGCACCGTTTCTGCGATATGGTGCGCCTGCAGCAGAGTCAGGTCGTCCTTGACGCTGAGCTCAATATCTACATAGATACGGTTGCCGAAAAGACGCGTATGCAGGCTGTCAAGATGCTCTACGCCGGGAACGCGGACAACGAGCTTCTCTAAAGCAATATTCGTTTCTTCGTCACAGCTGCGGTCTACCATTTTATCCATGGAGTCCTTAAAGACCTCATAGGCAGCGTAAAGAATCATTACGCAGATGACAAGGCTGGCGATGGGGTCAAGCACAGGATAGCCCATACGTGCGCCGAGGATGCCGACAAAGGCGCCTACGGAGCTCATCGCGTCGCTGCGGTGATGCCAAGCCTCGGCCATCAGCGCACCGGAGTTGATTTTTTTGGCAGCATTTCTGGTGTACCAGAACATAGCTTCTTTTGCAAGAATGGAAACTACGGCAGCCCACAGAGCCAGCTGGCCGGGAACCTCGAGCTCGCCGCTGTGGCCGGTGATTTTTTCGTAGCCGCTGTAGCCGATTAAAAGAGCGATAATAGTAAGGATGACTGCGAGCAGGATGGCGGCAACGCATTCGATGCGTTCGTGACCATAAGGATGCTCGTCGTCAGACGCCTTGTTGGAAAATTTAACGCCTGCCATAACAATCAGCGTGCCAAAGACGTCGGATGCGGAATGGATACCGTCGGAAATCATTGCAGCGGACTGCGCCATAAAGCCGGCGATTAATTTGCCTAAGGACAAGAGCAGGTTGCCGATGATGCTGTTGATAGATACTATCATGGCGATGCGTTCGGCTTCGTTTTCAAATTTCATTTTAAATGCCTCCTTCGATTGTTTGGACTAGATTAGTGTAAGCCAAAGTTCTTTGCGGCAGGCATTTCTTTATTTAAACATATAAAAAACGCCTGCGAGATAGTAGTTAACTGTCCCGCAGACGTTGCATTCACTGTCTGCTGCCCGTGAGGGCCCGGCTGCAAAAACCGCGTAAACGGTTTACCGCCTGATCAGGTTGTACTGTAGCTAAATTGCAGTGCAAAGAGATTATCTGCATTATAAGCGGTTAGCAGAGGGTTTGTCAAGCGATTTTTGTTAAAAATTTTACATTTTTAGAGAAAAAATTCTTACCTGGAGGCTAACTGCTAACTAAGGTGTTTGGGTGCTTGCAGCTAACCGATTTTTTATAGGAAGTTTTTTTCTTGCAATCATAAAAGAATATATGAATAACTATTGACATGTACAAAAAAAGCGCTATAATGAAAGCGTAGACATAATTCGTACGGCTTCTTAATAAGACGTTATATGGAGGTAATACTTATGAAGAAAATTTTTATGCTGATGTTCTGCGTTGTTATGGCTTTGGCTTTGGCTGGCTGTGGCGGCAGCAAGGAAAAGGAGGTGGCTCCGGCCGGCAAGGTGCTGAAGGTGGCGACGGATGCCAACTTCCCGCCCTTTGAATTTTATCAGGAGCAAAGCAAGGTGCATACAGGCTTTGATATTGCGCTGACTAAGGCGGTGGCCAAGCAGATGGGCTATGAGAAGGTTGAATTTGTTAATGTTCACTTCAAGGATATTTTAACAGGCCTGCAGGATAAGCAATATGATATGGCAGTGGCTGCGTTGAGTATTACGCCGGAGCGTGCGCGTCAGGTGGATTTCAGCGAAGCTTATGCAGAGGATGGCTATAAGGTTATCGTCAATAAAAATGCGCAGCTTGGTGATGACTTCGCTGCTCTGGCAGGCAAGACAGTGGCTGCCGAGGAGGGCAGCTATGCAGAGGAGCTGCTGAAGGCACAGGCAAATGGCGCTAAGGTTATTCCTGTGCATGATACAGAAGCAGGTATCAAGCTTGTTGCTGACGGCAAGGCAGATGCGCTGGTGGCTTCGAAAATCGTTGCCGGCTTTTTCATCACCCATAACTATGGTGATAAAGTAAAATTTGCCGGCGAGACAGTGCTGTATGGCGATAAATATGGTATGGCAGTTGCTCGTGGCAATCAGGAGCTGCAAAAGAAGGTCAACAAAGCGCTGAAAGAGATTAAGCGCAGCGGCGAATATAAAAATATTTACAGCTCTTACTTTGGTAATTAAGGAAGCTGAAAGCAGGTATGGCGTAATGCTGTACCTGTTTTTTTATGCAGCGAGTGTTTTAGTTATAAAAAAATCTGGCCTGCGAAAACAGACCAGATTTTAAAATTTTTGCTTTTATTCTTCGTCGTCAAATTCCTTGAGCGTACCATAGGCTACGAGAATCGTGCCTTTAGGCGAAGCGAGTGCCGGGCAGACGTAGAGGATAACGCCTGTCTGCTCTGCGTAGTAGGTGGTGATGGTGTTGCCGAAAACGTCGGTGATGCGTCCCAGAACCTGGCCCTCCTCTACGAAGTCGCCGCTGTGAATATGGTGCAGCCAGCAGCCTGTTTCCAGCGCTTCAAGATAAATGAGGTTTTCTACGTCGCGCGGAGAGTGGTGGCGCGGTTTTACAGGCAGGGAGAACATTTTCAGCTTGCGCAGGATGTTGCGTACATCGTCCTTGTAGGCTTCGATATCCTCATGCAGGCAGAGGCCTGCGCCGCCGCGTTCGATGAGGATGGACGGCAGTCCGGTGCTGGCAGCGTAGTTGTAAGCGCCGCCGGTTGCCAGCGAGCGTACCATGTATTCCATGTCGAGCACGCGGGCCACGGAGCGGGAGGCTTTCTCAACCTCGGGCGTGGGCTGGCCGGGATAGTAAACGTAGGGATGCAGGCTTTCGTGAATATCGCCGCTGTGCATATCTACATAAAAGTCAGCGATGGGGAAGAAGTTGCTGCTGATTAAATATGCAGTTTTGTCAGCAAGCGTTCCCAGCGGATCGCCGGGAAAAACGCGGTTGAGGTTTTTGCCGTCCTCTGGCACGATCATCTCACGACGTGCCCAGAAGCCCTGGATATTTACAGGGTGCATCATGATCAGGCAGCCACTGACATGCTCAGGCTCGATGTCACGGCCAAGCTCCATAGCTGCAGCGATACCAGGGTATTCGCCGCCGTGGATGCCGGCAGTGATGAGCAGCGTTTTGCCGTCCTCAGTGCCATTGATGATAGTGATGGGAATTTTTACGTGGGTGTCCGGTACGGGCAGGTAGGTGCGCAGCTTTTGACCGCGTTCAACAGTCAGCCCGCATATTTTCAGTGTGTCAGACATAAGCTCACTCCTTTGATATACTCATATATTTTTTACTTTGAACATGCGTTAGTATATGCTAACTAACGCTAATGCAAATATTATGCCTTAAATTTCTGCTTTTGGCAAGAACTTTTTTCCGGAAAAGCAGCAGAAGCTGGCATAGGCTTTGCAGAGCAGGTGAAAAAATTTTCCGCCTAAATTTAAATTTCTCTCTTGCAATAAATTATAACATGTGATAAGCTATTCACACAAGAGGTTTTTTAAAATAAAATTGAGTACAAATAAGAAGAAGGGATAGATAAAATGAACCTGCTGACGAACAGGGAATATCTCGGCCTGACAGTGCCATTTATGCTTTCAACAATGACGCAGCCATTGATGGGAGCGGTGAATACAGCGGTTATGGGACAGCTTCCCGACCCGAAGTACATTGCTGCCGTTTCTTTGGGGGCGATTTTGTTTAACAATTTATATTGGCTGTTTGGCTTTTTGCGCGTGAGCACAACAGGCTATGCGGCGCAGGCCTTCGGTGCAGCGGACAGGGAGCTGGGTACGCTGGCTTTTTTTAAGCCGCTCGTGCTGGCATTGCTGATCAGTCTTGCCTGCATTGTTTTTCAGAAGCCGATTCTGGAAAGCTATCTGGCGATGATTGGTGCGGCGCCCGAGGTAAATGCTCTCTGCCGTGAGTATTATTATATCCTGATTTGGGGAGCACCGCTTGTGCTGGGCAACTATGTTGCGCTGGGCTGGCTCATGGGCCAGACGCGTGTGCGTGCCAGCGTGTTTATGCAGGTGTCGATGAATGTGCTGAATATGGCGCTGAGCATCTGGTTTGTTTTTGGCCTGCATATGGATATTGTCGGCGTGGCCTTTGCGACATTGCTGAGCCAGCTGTACGGCGGCGTGATCAGCGTGGTGCTGATGTATTATTACGGCGAATTTGATTATAAAAACCTGCCGTGGGGAGAGCTTTTGGACTGGCGCACCTTTATCGGTATGCTCAAGGTGAATGTGAATCTGATGATTCGCACGGCCTGCCTGCTGACGGTGAATAATATTATTGCTGCTGTCGGCGCATCCTTTGGTACAGTGGTGCTGGCGGCGAATGCCGTGCTGCTGCAGCTCAAGGATATCATGAGCTATCTTATCGACGGTATGGCGAACGGTGCAGCGATTTTCAGCGGCCGCGCCGTAGGCGCGAAGAGCGGTGCTGGTCTTGATGCAGCCATCAGGATGACGTTTAAATGGCTGGTGGTGCTGGCTGCTATTCTCATGGGTGTGTATGCTGCAGGCAATGAGTTCTTCATCCGCCTGTTTACGAATATTGACGAGGTTGTGGCGATGGCTATGACCTATAATGTCTTTGTTTTGTTTTATCCCGTCTGTGCCGGCATCGGCATGGTGCTTTACGGAGTTTTTTGCGGTGCAACACGCACGGCGCCTGTGCGCAATATGATGCTGCTGGCGCTGGCAGTTTTCTATCTGCTGCAGTGGCAGCTGGTTCCTGAGATTGGCAACAGCGGCCTTTGGCTGGCGCTGCTCGGGTTCATGGCTGCTCAATCTGTGATTCTTCTGTATTATCTAAAGAGCTTACGTAAAGAATTTACAGATTAAAAAGATTTTCTTGTTTCCCTTGCAATTAATGAGAAATAGTGCTATTATAAATACATAACTGATATTTACGATGGTGATCTTGCCACAATTTTTCACCTCGTAATAGGGTTGATATCATTTGCTGAGTATGCTGCCTGTGGGCAGATTATCCATGAAGCGAAGTTGATTCGCAGCTGCGGGACACTTGTCTCGTTTGCATGAACATGGACTCAGATGATATATTCCTGCTCAAAACAGAAATATATTACCTAGCGATTGTGCACATTGCTGCGTAAGCCTTTTCTGCGAAAAAGCAGGGAAGGCTATTTTTATTTTAT
>JAIHZV010000273.1 GCA_022718015.1 Phascolarctobacterium sp.
ATAGTAGGCAGGGGCTGCTGCGCCCCCGCCTAAGGAATTACTTAGAAAGTGAATCTTAAGCCAGCGTTAACCTTCCAATCCTGCTTGTAATCGCCACTCAAGGTTTTGGTTACGTCGCCATAGAAGGAAATTCTGTCGTTGAGCTCATAGGTACCGCCGACAGTCAGGTCGCACCAAGTGCCGTCGAGGTTAAACTCTCTGGTCATGGTAGCAGAACTGTCGCTGAAGTGAGTATCCATATCACCGGCAAACTCATGAGCCAGACTCAGACGAGCAAAGTATCTGCCATGCTCACTTGCTTGACCAGCCTCCAGACCAAGTCTGCCAACGATGCTGGTAAATGCGTCTTGAGAAATATGGCCTTCCAGAGTACCAGTGCTGTCGAAGTCGCTGCTGCCAAGTCTGCCAATGGTCAGCTGAGCTTGGGGCTCGAAATAGCCTGTAGCTTCATCACCAAAGCGTTTGCTGTATTGGCCAGAGAAGCTGAAGCCTGTTGCTTTATAGTCACCCTTAACCGTTCTGCCCAGAATATCCTTGGTTTCAAAATCATTAGAGATTCTGCCAACCTTAGCAGTCAAATCAAGGTATTCGTTATGCTTCAGTTCCTTAGTACCATAGAAGCCTAAGGTATAGGTCTTGGTGTCACCGCTGCCAGTATTGTAGGAGTCATCGCCAGTCTGATAATCAAAAGCTACGCCTACATTCCAGCCATTTGCGAAGGTCTTGTCATAGCCGACCTGACCTGCCCAATAGCTAGTCTTGAAGGAGGTGTTGTTGCCAGAGTATTTGTTCTGACCGCCCCAGGTTCTAGCCCATACGCCCTCGTTATCCTCGCCATGAGCATCGCCGCTGACTACAGGGCCACGACCGCCGCCAACCTTTTGCGTGCGAGCGCTGGAACGATAGCTGTAGGTATCAGATGCAGCATTACGCCAGCCAACCATACTGCTCATAATAGCAGCGCGGGTGTCCTTACTTACAACGTCCTCGTCATACAGCAGTTTAATGGTCTGTTCAGCAGAATCCAGCTTGTAGGAGCCTTCCTCGCCGTTCCATTCAATTTCACCCGTCCAGCTTACATTAGAGCTGGTCAGACCGCCGCTCAGCTGCAGCTCAGCCTTCAGCTTATCCGGATTCTCTTCTGCGCCCTTATAGATGAGCTTGTTAGCCAAACCGTCAAATGCCTTCTCTACAGAATTCTTATCGAAGGTATTGATGCCATTGGAGCCAGTTGCCATGATAACCTTGCTGCCAGCGTTAGCATTGTTGATGATGGTATTGCCTGCGTTATAGACAATTTCCTTCTCATCGTCAAGTCCACGAGTCATGGCATCTTCAAATTCATGATCATAAAGAACCTTGATAACGCCAGACAAATTATCGATGGTCAAAGCATTTTTATCCTTTTGGTAAATCAGGCCAGCATCATTAACACTAGTACCACCAGTCAAATTGGTAACACGGCTGCCAGTGAACTGCTCGCCGCCCCATACGCTCGGCAGAACGCCCTGCTGCTCATTGGTCCAGGTTGCACCATTTTTCAGCCACAGGTTTGCTGCGCCGGTAAAGAGCTTCTTGTTGCCACCCTGAGAAGCTGTCTTGCCGCCTTCAGGGAACTGGTTATAGACAACGCCGGTAAACTTGGAGTCCTTCGTAGTCAGGCCTAGGTTAACTTCAGTTTCCGTGCAGCAATCTGTATAGTTTACTGCGCCTACGGATACTACTACGTTACCGGTAATATCAACCTTGTTGTTGCCTGCGCCAATCACTTTGCCATCAGCATCCTTAACAGTATTCATATTAATCGT
>JAIHZV010000274.1 GCA_022718015.1 Phascolarctobacterium sp.
GCTGCCCTTTGCTGATGCGTTCACCCTTCTCGCTGATAAGGCCGATGATTTTTCCGGCAGACGGAGCCTTGATGGCATAGCTTGGAATGCTGATAGCAGCACTGCCGAGAGACTTGTCATTCTGCGTTGCGCAGCCGCCTAGCAGCAGTGCACAGGCAAAAGTGCAGAAGAGCAGGTAGAGTAGTTTTTTTATTTTCATCGTTATGGAACCTCATTTCCTAGAATACTTGTATATTATAACGCATTTGTGTGGCGATTGCATGTCATTTCCGCAAGAAACAGATAATGTACCTAAGAAGGAAGTAAATATTTTACACTCTAGCCACCTTTCACAAATTCTGTGTAAAAAAAGTAACAAAAAGTTTTCACTTGGACGTTACAAATCGAAAAAAATTTAGTATAATATTATTAAAGTGTATTATTGTTTACACTCTACATGAGATCTCAAACTGGCGCCGATTTATTTTTTAGTGAGGTAGAATAGTAGAAATGTTTTTTGATTCATATGACACACCAGTTTTCAGACCGCCTAGTGAGGCACGCAGCTTTATTTTACGCGTAACAAGAGGCTGCGCACATAATAAATGCACCTACTGCAATATGTACAGAGGTGTACCTTTCCAAATTTTAACAGATGAAGAAATTTCGCGGCAGATTGCGCTTGCAGTTCATTATGGCAAGCAAAAGGTTCGCCGTGTATTTTTGGCTGACGGTGATGCACTTGTGCTGCCGACAGCAAAGCTATTGAAAATATTGCAGGTGCTGCGTGAGCAGTTCCCGAAGCTGCAGCGCGTTTCCAGCTATGCAGCGCCGAAGGATATCCTGCGCAAAAGTGAGGACGAGCTGCGTCAGCTTAAGGAGGCTGGCCTGACGCTGCTATACTACGGCATGGAAACAGGCGACGATGCTACGCTGAAGGCTGTCAACAAGGGCGTTGACGGCGAGCAGGCTGTAGAGGCAGGCCGCCGTGTTACGGCCAGTGGTATGAAGCTGTCTGTGATGGTTATCTTGGGCATCGCAGGCAAGGAGGGCAGCGAGCGTCATGCTTTGGCGACAGCACATGCTATCAACATTATTAAGCCGACGCATTTAAGTGCTCTGTGCCTGATGCTGTATCGCGGCAGCGAGCTGCTCGACCAGTATGAGGCAGGCAAGTTCAATCCCTTGTCTCCGGCAGGGCTGATGCAGGAGCTGAAGCTGATGATGGAGAATATTGACATTCCTGAGGGCAGGCATTGCCTGTTCCGCAGTAACCACGTTTCCAACTACGTGCAGCTGGCGGCAACCCTGCCGAAGGATAAGCCTGCGCTGCTGCGCGATATCGACAGAAGCATTGCGCATTTAAGCAAGCTGAAGAGCTGGGACGTATATAACTATAATTAAAATTTAGCAAAAAGCTGAGTGATGACGATGAAAAAAGGTCTGACAGTGCTGCTGACCTGTGCGGTGCTGGCGCTCTGCCTGCTGCTAAGCGGCTGTGCGGCAACTGGAACCACCAGCCCCCAGCGCTACAGCGTAACTTGGTGGGATGTGTTTGACACCGTTACTGTCATCAGCGGCTATGCCGACAGTGAAGCCGACTGGAACACCCAGATGACCGCCCTGCATGCAGACCTGCTGCGGTATAACCAGCTGTATGATATTTACAACCACTATGACGGCATGACCAACCTGGCGGATGTAAACGCCGGAGCCGCCGCTGCCCCCGTTGCCGTTGGGGATGAGATTATGAACCTGCTGACCTTCGCGCAGGAGATGTACCAGGCAACGGACGGTGCCTGCAATGCCGCTGCCGGGGCGG
>JAIHZV010000275.1 GCA_022718015.1 Phascolarctobacterium sp.
CCCTTGCGGTTGGTGCCTGTGCCCATCTGCATGAGCTCCTCCTTCGGCGCACCAGCGATTTCCTTTGCAGTATAAGCATCGGTAAATGCATTCGCCAGGCAGCGCACGCCAAGGTTGCGGCTATAGCCGGTAGCCACGCTGTCCGTATCTGTTGCTTTGACAATCGCCTCTTTTGCAGCAGGATGAGCCGGACATTCAGTGGTCAGCAGGAAACGGCTGCCCATCTGCACACCCTCTGCGCCCATCAGCAACGCCGCAGCCAGCGCACGGCCATCGCTGATACCGCCGGCAACAAGCACCGGTATGCTCTGCACAGCAGGCAGCACGTTCTCCATCAGCGCCATCGTCGTCTGCTTGCCAATGTGACCGCCGGCCTCCATGCCTTCGACAACCATCGCATCAGCACCGGCAGCCTCAATGCGTTTCGCCAGCTTCACGCTCGGCACAACAGGAATAACCTTAATGCCTGCTGCATGGAAGGTCGCAATATGCGGCACAGGATTGCCTGCGCCCAAGGTTACGAACGCCACCTTCTCCTCGCACAACATATCAATAATCTCAGCGATATTCGGTGCCATCAGCATAACATTTACGCCAAACGGCTTGTCCGTCAGGCCTTTTGCCTTACGCACCTCGTCACGCGTCCACTCCACAGTACGACCGCCGCTGCCAATGATGCCTGCACCACCGGCATTAGAAACAGCTGCTGCCAGATTAGCGTCACTCGTCCACGCCATACCACCCTGAATAACAGGATACTTGATACCTAAAAGCTCAGTAAGTTTTGTTTTCATTATGTATACCTCCCCTAATTATTTCTACGCCTATTATATACTATCGGTTTTCCCCTAGTCGTGAAATCTTTTTAAACTTGTGACTGATTTGTAACAAACTTTACTAATAACAGTTAAAAATGCTCCAACGTTACAAAAATTGCAGATTTATGCTCAGAATAATTGACATTCGTCACCAAAAAATGTAAAATTTTTAGAGTACCCAAAATCAGGGGCTATGTTCTGTAAAAGTAAAAACAAGAGCCGCTATAAAGCACATGATACCTTAATAACGCTAACCTAAGAGCGATTAGAAGGTATTAGAGGCGAAGAACCGCGACGACGGCGTATAAATAATACTCCTAGGAGCGGTTCTGAAGCATATGATGCCTTATAATCGCTCTAAAAAGAACATAATAAGGGAAAGAGGTAAATCAAACAATGAGAAGCACTCAAGTAAAAGAAGGCTCTACAAGAGCTGCTCATCGCTCTTTATTCTATGCGATGGGTTATACTGAAGAAGAACTGAAAAAACCGTTAATCGGCATCTGCTGTGCCGCTAACGAAATCATTCCAGGTCATATGCATCTGGACACTATCGCTAAAGCTGCCAAATACGGCGTGCTGGAGGCTGGCGGTACTCCGATTGAGTTCCCGGCTATCGGCATCTGCGACGGCATTGCTATGGGCCATGACGGCATGAAATATCCGCTGGCTAGCCGTGAGCTTGTTGCCGACAGCATCGAGGCTGTTGCCAACGGTCACGCCTTCGATGGTCTGGTATTGATTCCGAACTGTGATAAAATTGTCCCCGGTATGCTGATGGCTGCAGCACGTCTGAACATCCCTACCGTTGTTGTCAGCGGCGGTCCGATGCTGCCTGGCCGTTATCAGGGCAAGGATATCAGCGTATCCACTGTTTTCGAAGCTGCCGGACGCTTTGAATCCGGTCAAATTGACAAATGCGAGCTGAGCGACATCGAGCATTGTGCTTGCCCCGGCTGCGGCAGCTGCTCCGGT
>JAIHZV010000276.1 GCA_022718015.1 Phascolarctobacterium sp.
GAGCTGGTGGAGCTGGCTGATTATGTATCTGAGGTCTGCATGCGCAAGCATCCCTTTAAGAGAGGCATTCCAGCGCGTGTAGGCATTGAAAAGTAAGGTTTGAGCCTTGCAGCATATGTTGAAGAAAGGTAGTGTAAAATAATGCATTTACAAAATGTTTTGCCCGCTGACATTGAGAAGCGTAGTATGGAAATTATCGGCGAGGAGCTGGGCCAGATTCATATTGACCCGGAGAAGGTGGATATCGTTAAGCGTGTTATCCATACCTCTGCTGATTTTGATTATGCCCGCAACATGCTGTTTTCTGACGGTGTAGTGGAGAAGGCGCTGGCAGCACTGCAAAATGGTGCAACCATCGTTACTGATACGAATATGGCCTGCACAGGCATCAATAAGATGGGTCTGAGCAAGCTGGGTGCGAAGGCTGTTTGCTTTATGGCAGATCCTGATGTGGCTGCACGTGCAAAAGAGGCTGGCTCTACCAGAGCTGCTGCCTGCATGGAAAAGGCCTGCACCATCGAAGGCCCGGTTATTATTGCTGTTGGCAATGCGCCGACTGCACTGGTTCGTCTGGACGAGCTGGTTAAGGAAGGCAAGATTAAACCGGAGCTGGTTATCGGTGTGCCGGTTGGCTTTGTTAATGTTGTAGAATCTAAGGAAATCATCATGCAAACGGGTATTCCTTATATCGTTGCCCGCGGCCGTAAGGGTGGCAGCAACGTTGCTGCAGCAATCTGCAACGCGCTGATCTATAAGCTGACGAGAAAATAAAATCATTATAAATTTAGGGCAGTGATTGCAGGAGCCTTGCTTGTAATCACTGCCTTTGCTTTTTTCAAAAAAATATTAAAAAGTTGTTGACAAAAGCATAAGATAAGAGTATAATGATCTTCGTTGGTTGAGTAAACCACTTAATTCCCCGATAGTTCAGCCGGTAGAACACCTGACTGTTAATCAGGGCGTCGTAGGTTCGAGTCCTACTCGGGGAGCCAGATTTCACACCGTAGTTACGTAAGTAGCTACGGTTTTTTTGTTTACACGCTCATCATTTACTGCTATAATTTTTATAATTAAACAAGTCTACTTAAAGCATAGCAGGAGTTATGAAATGAATAAAATTGCCATATTTATAACAGTCATCATAGGTGCTTACATATTATTTTTACTTGAGCATATTAAATCTCCCTTTGCAACTTTAGCAGAGACGCTGGCCTTTTATGTTTTTGGACGCGTTTGTGCAAAAATATTTAGCGGTGTCTTTTTTGATGAGCGCATACAATGGCCTGATTCCTTGATAAAAATTAAAAAGCTCTACTTTGCCATGGCTAGTGGCCTGAGCATTCTTTTTAATACAGGTATAGCTTTTCTGGCGTTCCTTTTAGTGTATAAGCTGTACAGCGGTGCTGCCTATAAGGAGCTGGAATTGGGTTTTGATTTTTTATTGCTGGAGACGTATTTTTTCTTCGCCAGCTATCTAACCTTTTCTTTATGCTGGTACCTGCATGACAGATGGGCAGAAGGCAACGATGCAGTGAGTATTTCTGCCTTAGTGGATGCTAAGGTCAAGGCTGGCAAGCGTCCGACATGCTATGATTGGCTAGTTTTTGATGGTATTTTTCTGTTTGCTATTGGCTGCGCCTTAAATAAGCAAAGTTCTCCGATGTCTATGCAGGAGGCGCTCGTTTGCGGCGGCATTCTTTTCATTCTGCTTGCCAACTTCGCCTTTCATGGCTGGCTGTGGTTCAAGTATAAGGACGCGTAAAAATTTTATATAATCATTCAAGGTG
>JAIHZV010000026.1 GCA_022718015.1 Phascolarctobacterium sp.
AATAAATATAGTGGCAGGAATAGCGAGCCAGCTAACTTGCTGTGCTAGAATACCAAGAGAAGAAATCCAGGCAATGAAATATAAACCCATTACGGCTTCAAAGTGAAATTCAAAATCAGAAGATACCTTATGATTGCTTATAAAGTAAAGAGTAGGGTATGTAAGAATCCAGAGCACTGCTATTAGTGTAGGAATTACGAACAGCGGTGAAGATAAGGGCAAGCTGGCGAGAACAGCTGGCAGTACCGCTAAAATGGCGCAGGGAACAAAACGTCGCATTTGCAGATAGGTTGCTTTGTTTCCCAAGCCGTGGGAGATTTTTAAGTAGTAGATGTAGGAAAAAAGATAGAGGCAGATGCCTGTGATAATATAGGGTGTTATATTTGACATTGTTGCTAGTCCTTCTTTGTATTTTTATAGTATGGTCTAATAAATTATAGCAATAATTGACTGTAGAGTCAATGCTGATAGGTAATGATGGCTTTTTTATCAGAGTAATGGAAACGTGTTAGGGTTAAATTCCAAAATCAAATAAAAATTTTTACGCAGCAAGAAAAAAGCCGCACGCGGAGTAGCATTAGGCGTTTGTGTTTCCTTGGATACATGAATATGAATAGGCTCTAACCTTTCGTTAGCCCAAAAGTAAAAGGCATATCCTAAGAATGCAGCTAATATTTTAGGCAATTTGCTTTGCCCTCCTTAAATATAAGTGGTTATAATATTATTATAACGTGATTGTTCTGCATAGTAAAGAATGAGCAGAACTAAAACAGCTATAATAATCCATTTAGGCATTGCTTGCGTACTGGCGAGAAAAAATTTTTACGCTGCAATCAAAAGACAAAATGTAACTATAAAAGTAATTTTTATGCCCTAATACTCTAAAAACATAAATGTAAAGAAGTAAAAAAACACAAAGTACTTCTAAGAGCAGATAACAAGCTCTCTTTGTCTTTTTTAATATTTTGCGCGATAGAAAAATTTCTGAAAAAATACAGTTAATCCTATAGACAACTGCGGTTAACTATGCTATAATTACAACGTCAGCAAGTGATAGTATCTTTCAATAAGCATAGAGAAAGGAGAGATAGAACTGCTTAGATGAATCTGAGCAACAGATGTTAAATGTACAAAACAGGAATATTTTTATTATGCTGACTTAGGTAAGTTCATAGTTCATTATAGTAACCCTTGTACAAAACTTGTAAAATGAAAAATTCTCAGGATAGAGTTTTTCAAATAAGAAATAGGATGGTGTAATATGAGAAGATGTAAAAACGCTTCAATAAGGGAAAACTTGCTATTCCAACGTAGATACTGTGTAACTCCGGAGGTTAGAGAACAATTAGCCGAAAAATTCAAGGTTACTGTAGAGGCCTATGAAGAATTACCGCCATGGTACAGCACATTTAATGCAGACGGCAGTGATATTCGTCTTAAGGATGATATCATAATGTTTCGCGTGTGTGATTTAAAGAATTTTATCGAATATTATCCAGTTTTTCCAGCTACGGAAGGCTTGAGACTGTTGCGTAAGTGGAAGATGGAAATACCGCCTAAGATGACAGCTTTTGCTTACGATTATTCTCAAGAAATACCTTCTAAAGACAATGCCTGTCTGCGAAGCCTGATTGCCTTTTCCAGATTGTTTATGCTTGATAAAGGCAAGCAGCATTCCAAAATGGCTTATGGCTTTAACAATCTGTATCAGCAGCTGCACTATGCGTCTTACTGTGAGGTCGCTGCTGAACCGGTAAGACTTGTTAATGCGGTTTTGGGTGAATATATTGCGAGCACGCATACGCTACATTATGGCGATAGCAGGACGTTTCGGGAGTTCATTGCCTATCTCAATCACAGCTTTAGCTTATTGAAATTTAAGGATAGCAACTTTGACAGACTGCGCGACAAGCTGAAGGAAGCTTATCCTGATGAGGAAATATATTTCTAATATTTAAAATGAAGAGCTTTAGGTCTTTCTCATTAAGGAAGGCGTAAGGCTCTTTTCGTAATACAGCCAAAAAATCCTAAAAAACTGTTGACACCTTCATAAATATGTGTTATCATATACCTGTTGCTAATGTAACAACTGAGTAAATGAATATGCGGTAGTGGCGGAACGGCAGACGCGCTAGCCTCAGGAGCTAGTGGGGGAGACCCCGTGGAGGTTCAAATCCTCTCTACCGCACCATTTTTATTTATGAAGTTTATCCCAAAGACGCGGTCGTGGTGGAACGGCAGACACGCCACTTTGAGGGGGTGGTGGGAGAAATCCCGTGTGGGTTCAAATCCCACCGACCGCACCAAATTGTAACTAGTGAGGACTTATGCTAACGCATAGGTTTTTTTTATTTTCTATTTTTCATTTTTTTGCCTGTAAAATACTCTAATATTTGGAGATATGACAAAAATATGCTATAATGTCTTTATCAAAAAATACGAGGGGAGATAATTCAATGTTTGGTGAAATTATCGGTGCAATCAGCAATTTTATGTATAGTTATTTGCTGATTATCATGCTCATCGGTGTAGGCCTGTACTACACCCTGCGTACTCGTCTGGTGCAGGTACGCTTATTTAGGGAAACTATTCGTGTTATTTTGGAGAAGCCTGTTGGCGAAGGTTCTGTTTCTTCGTTCCAGGCGCTTATGGTTTCTACTGCGTCTCGCGTAGGTACTGGTAACATTATCGGTATTTCTACTGCTATCTGCTTAGGCGGCTATGGCGCTGTGTTCTGGATGTGGGTTATCGCTGTTGTCGGCGGTGCTTCCGCTTTTATCGAGAGCACGCTGGCGCAGATTTACAAAAAACATGGTCCGCATGGCAGCTACGGCGGCCCTGCTTACTACATTGAGGCTGCGCTGGGCAGTCGTGCGCTGGCAGTTACCTTTGCTGTTGCGCTGATTGTTACCTATGGCTGCGGCTTTAATATGCTGTGCTCCTACAACCTGCAGTCTACGTTTGCAGCTTTAAGCTTCTATAATCCTGAGACTACTCCATGGATTATCGGCGCTGTGGAGGCTGTGCTCGTTGGCTACTGCCTGTTGGGCGGCGGCAAGCGCGTTATCAAGGCTACCTCTACGCTGGTGCCGCTGATGGGCGTCATCTATATTTCTGTTGCTTTTATTCTGACGATTATGCATATCGACCTGCTGCCGGCTGTTGTTGGCAATATCTTCAGTGAAGCCTTTGATTTTGCTGCTATCTTTGGCGGCTTTGCTGGCAGCTGCATGATGTTTGGTATCAAACGCGGTCTGTACAGCAACGAGGCCGGTGTTGGTTCTGCGCCGAACGCTGCTGCTGCTGCGGACGTTTCTCATCCGGTTAAGCAAGGTCTGGTTCAGATGCTGTCTGTATTTATCGATACGCTGCTCATCTGCACCGCGACTGCCTTCATGTGCCTGAGCTCCGGCGTTGAGCCGACGAAGGAGCTGGCTGGTGCGCCGTATGTACAGGCTGCTCTGGCTGCATCTATGGGCGAGTACGCTAAGCTGTTCATTACCGTGTCCATGGTTTTGTTTGCCTTCACTACGCTGCTGGGCAACCTGTACTATGTGGACAACGCGTTCGCTTATGTGCTGAAGCGTATTCCTGGCAAAACCTTTACGCTGTGCTACCGCATTCTGGCCTGCGTGCTGATTTTCATCGGCGCCGGCTCCAGCATGGGTACGATGTGGGATTTGGCGGACGTAACCATGGGCTTCATGGCGATCATCAACCTGCCGGTTATCTGCATTCTGGGCGCTCCTGCTCTGCGTGCGCTGGACGATTATGTTGAGCAGCGCGATGAGGGCAAGAATCCCGTGTTCAAGGCAAGCAAGATCGGTATCGAGCAGAAGCTTGATTATTGGCAGGATTAAGCTGGACAGTAAAGCCTTGTCTATGCTATAATATGCTATATGCGAGTGTGGCGGAACTGGCAGACGCACTAGACTTAGGATCTAGCGCCTTGCGGCGTGCAGGTTCGATTCCTGTCACTCGCACCATTTGCAAAATTTAGGGCTGTTGTATTTGTGCAACAGTCCTTTTTTATGTATAAAATGCTTGCTGAAATGTGCTAAAAATGTTACGATAAAAGGACAGAAGAAAATCTCATCTTTCTTTTGATTTTATGCATAAATCTAGGAGACAAAATGGGGAACTTATCACAAACTTCAGCGCCCGTGTACGAAGCATTGGAGCGCTTTCGTAAAAAACGCGTGGTACCCTTCGACGTACCAGGCCATAAGCGCGGACGGGGCAATCCGGAGCTGCGCGATTTATTAGGAGAAAAATGCGTAAACTTGGATGTCAATTCCATGAAGCCGCTGGATAATCTTTGCCATCCTGTATCCGTTATCCGTGATGCGGAGGAGCTGGCTGCTGAAGCCTTTGGCGCGGCGCATGCTTTCTTTATGGTTGGCGGCACGACGTCCTCGGTGCAGAGCATGGTACTTTCATCCTGCAAGGCCGGCGACAAGATTATTCTGCCGCGTAATGTGCATAAGAGTGTTATCAACGCACTCGTTTTGAACGGCGCCATTCCGGTTTATATTAATCCGCAGGTCGACAGCAAGCTGGGTATCTCTCTGGGCATGGAAATTGGCGAGGTGGAGAAGGCTATCAAGGCTAATCCTGAGGCGACTGCTGTGCTCGTGAACAATCCGACCTATTATGGCATCTGCTCTGATTTGCGCAGCATCGTGAAGCTGGCACATGAGCATAATATGCTGTGCCTTGTGGACGAGGCGCACGGTACGCATTTTTACTTTGGCAAGAATATGCCGGTCAATGCGATGGCTGCAGGTGCAGACATGGCATCTGTTTCTATGCACAAATCCGGCGGCAGCCTGACGCAGAGCAGTCTTTTGCTGACAGGTCCGAACGTGAACTGGGAATATGTCAGCCAGATTATCAACCTGACGCAGACTACGAGCGCGTCCTATCTGCTGCTCTCTAGTCTGGATATTTCGCGTCGTAATCTTTATCTGCGCGGCGAAGCATCCTTCGGCAAGGTGCAGGAGATGGCGGAGTATGCGCGTGAGGAGATTAACAGCATCGGCGGCTTTTATGCCTATGGCCGTGAGCTGAAGAACGGCAGCAGTATTTATGATTTTGACGTGACGAAGCTGTCTGTCTATACGCGTGATATCGGTCTTGCCGGTATCGAGGTGTATGATCTGCTGCGTGACGAGTATGATATACAGATTGAGTTTGGCGATATTGCCAATATCCTGGCCTATATTTCTATCGGCGACCGTATTCAGGATATTGAACGCCTTGTGGGTGCTTTGGCAGATATCAAGCGCCTGTATTCCAAGGATCCGTCGCAGATGCTCAATACGGAATATATTGCGCCGGAGGTTGTTGTTTCGCCGCAGAAAGCCTTCTATGCGAAGGACGAATCTCTGCCTATCCGCGAGACTGCCGGACGCATCTGCAGTGAGTTCGTAATGTGCTATCCGCCGGGTATTCCTATTCTGGCGCCTGGCGAGGTTATTACGAAGGATATTATTGATTATATTATTTACGCGAAGGAGAAAGGCTGCTCTATGCAGGGGCCTGAGGATCCGGAGGTTAATAATATAAATGTGCTTATTTAACTAAGCGACGGTTTGGCGTAAGCTGTACTATATATTTTGATGAAGGAAGTGATTGCGTGGAGCTGTGGTTTTCTGATTATCACACGGATGATGTGAAGCTGGATATTAAGATTGCTAAGCAGCTTTTCAGTGAGCAGACAGATTTTCAGCGTATTGACGTTTTTGACTCCAAGGAATTCGGACGCTTTATCTGCTGCGACGGCACGATAGTTTTTTCGGAGAAGGACGAGTTTGTCTATGACGAGATGATCGTGCATGTACCGATGGCCGTGCATCCGCATGTGCGCAAGGTGCTGGTTATCGGCGGCGGCGACGGCGGCGTAGCGCGTGAGCTGACGCATTACGAGGAAATAGAGGAGATTGACGTGGTGGAGACTGACCATGCCTTTATCGATGTCTGCCGTGACTTTTTCCCTGATAATGCCTGCGGTCTTGATGACAGCCGCGTGACTGTCTTTAATGCCGACGGTCTGCGCTTTCTGCGCTCCAAGTTTGATGAATATGATCTGATTATCAGCGATGCAATTGATCCGCTCGGTCATGCAGCCGGACTCTTCACCAAGGAGTTTTATGGCAACTGCTTCCGTGCGCTCAAGGAGGATGGCATCATGGTTTATCAGCATGGCAGTCCTTTCTATGACGAGGATGAGGAAACCTGTCGCGCTATGCATCGCAAGGCGAGCCACAGCTTCCCCATCAGCCGCGTATATCAGGCGCATATTCCGACCTGTCCGTCCGGCTACTGGCTGTTCGGCTTTGCTTCGAAGAAGTATCATCCGCTGAAGGATTTTGATGCGCAGAAGTGGCTGGATCGCGGTATCAAGACGTGGTATTATTCTGAGCATCTGCATAAGGGGGCGTTTATGCTGCCGAGGTATGTTGAGGATATGCTGGAGGAAGAAGAAAAATAGACTATATAGAACGCACGATAAGGCGCCATCTGCGTCGTTGCGGCTCCTAGGAGTATTATTTATACGCCGTCGTCGCCGCGCCTCGCATCTGACACCTTCTCGTGTGTTATTGAATAATTTTGTATTTTAAATTTATGAACAGGAGATGATTTGAATTATGAGTAAATTATTAGTAATCGGCTGCGGTGGCGTTGCTGGCGTAGCTATCGCGAAATGCTGCCAAAATAGTGATGTTTTCACCGAGCTGTGCATTGCCAGCCGCACGAAGTCTAAATGTGATGCAGTGAAGGAGAAGCTGCAGCCGACGACCTCTACGGTGATTACTACGGCGCAGGTTGATGCTGACAGCAAGGAGCAGCTTGTACAGCTGATCAAGGCTTATCAGCCGGACGCAGTGCTGAATGTTGCTCTGCCTTATCAGGACCTGACGATTATGGATGCCTGCCTGGAGTGCAAGGTTGATTATATTGATACCGCTAACTATGAGCCGGAAAATATTGATGATCCTGCATGGCGTGCTGTTTATGACAAGCGCTGCAAGGAGGAGGGCTTCTCTGCTTATTTCGATTACTCCTGGCAATGGGCTTATAAAGAAAAATTTGAGCAGGCTGGCGTTATGGCTCTGCTCGGCACCGGTTTTGACCCCGGTGTTACCAGTGTCTTCTCTGCTTATGCACTGAAGCATTATTTTGATGAAATCGAAACTATTGATATTCTTGACTGCAACGGCGGCGACCATGGCTATCCGTTCGCTACGAACTTCAATCCTGAGATTAACCTGCGCGAGGTTTCTGCTCCAGGCTCCTATTGGGAGAACGGCCATTGGGTGGAAATCCCGGCGATGGCTATTAAGCGCGAGTATGATTTCCCTGAGGTTGGCATGAAGGATATGTATCTGCTGCATCATGAGGAGATTGAATCCCTGGCGAAGAATATTCCCGGCGTTAAGCGTATCCGCTTCTTCATGACCTTCGGCCAAAGCTATCTGACGCATATGAAATGCCTGGAGAACGTGGGCATGCTGTCTACGAAGCCGATCAATTATGAAGGCAAGGAGATTGTGCCGATTCAGTTCCTCAAAGCGCTACTGCCGGATCCTGCTTCCCTTGGTCCGCGCACTGTGGGCAAGACGAACATCGGCTGTATCTTCACCGGTACTAAGGATGGCAAGAAAAAGACCATCTATATCTATAACGTTTGCGACCATCAGGAATGCTACAAGGAGGTCGGCTCTCAGGCTATCAGCTATACGACCGGCGTTCCGGCGATGATTGGTACGGCGCTTGTTGTTACGAAGCAGTGGCAGGGCAAGGGCGTATTCAATGTAGAGGAATTCGATCCGGATCCGTACATGGATATGCTGAACAAGTTCGGCCTGCCTTGGGTTGTTGATGAAAACCCCGCTACGGTAGAATAAGATGACGGACGCAAAGAATACTGTGATGCCTGCCTATGTTGTCGACAAGGCGGAGGGCGATTCCCGCTTGGCTGATTTGCAGAAGAATTTGCGCGCGGAGCGTGAGGAGGCGGCGCTGAAGGCGCTGCCGACGCCCTGCTATGTTGTTGATGAAGCAAGGCTGGTGCGTAATCTGCAGCTTTTGCAGCGCGTGCAGCGCGAAAGCGGTGCGCATATCCTGCTGGCGCAGAAGTGCTTTTCAATGTTCCGCCTGTATCCGCTGATGGGCGAATATCTGGCCGGTACGACGGCGAGCGGCATTTATGAAGCGCGTCTTGGTCATGAGGAGATGGGCAAGGAGAACCATGTTTTTGCGCCTGCCTTTAAGGAGCAGGATATGCAGGAGCTGGTGCAGATCTGCGACCATATTATTTTCAACAGCTTTGCACAGCTGGAAAAGCATCTGCCTGTCTGCAAGCAGGCCGGCGTGAGCGTGGGCATCCGCGTGAACCCGGAGTGCTCGACGCAGGAGGGAGAGCACGCGATTTATGATCCCTGTGCTTATGGCTCCCGCCTGGGCGTTACGCTGGCGAACTTCCCGGACGCTTTGCCGCCGGAGGTTGAGGGCCTGCATTTTCACACGCTGTGTGAGCAGAACGCCGATGACCTGATGACGACGTGGAAGGCCTTCGAGGCAAAGTTCAGCAGATATTTTGCGCAGCTCAAGTGGCTGAATCTTGGCGGCGGCCATCATATTACGCGCAGTGATTATGATGTTGAGACGCTGATTGCTTTAGTGAAATATATTCGTGAGACCTATCATGTTGAGGTTTATCTGGAGCCGGGCGAGGCTGTGGCGCTGAACGCCGGTTATCTCGTGACTGAGGTGCTGGATATTGTGCATAACGGTCTGGATATTCTTATCCTTGATGCTTCTGCGGCCTGCCATATGCCCGACGTGCTGGAGATGCCCTATCGTCCGCCGCTGCGCGGCGGCTTTGAGGTTGACGAGAAAAAATACAAGTACCGCTTGTCCTCTATGACCTGCCTGGCAGGTGATGTAATCGGCGATTACAGCTTTGAGCAGGAAATCAAGGTTGGCGATAAGCTGATTTTTGAGGATATGGCGATTTATTCGATGGTCAAGAACAATACCTTCAACGGCATTCCGCTGCCGGATATTGTGCTGCTGCACAAGGACGGAAGCACGGAGCTTGTACGCCGTTTTGGTTACGAAGATTTTAAAGGACGTTTGTCATGATGTTAGAGAAAAGCTTTACCCCCGCTGCCGACGGCTTTCATATGCCGGGCGAATACGAACCGCATGACGGCTGCATTATCGTGTGGCCGCAGCGCCCCGGCTCCTGGAGCTTTGGCGCAGTGGCGGCCTGCGAAGCGTTCACGGCTGTTATCAAGGCGATTGCGGCGAGCGAAAGGGTTTATGTTATCTGCGGCGAGAAGCATTTTGCGGTGGCGCAGGAGTATCTTGCAGGCGTGCCGAATGTTGAGCTGGTCGCTATGGAAACAGACGACAGCTGGGCGCGCGATATCGGCCCGACGTTCGTGGTGCGCGATGGCGCCGAGGGACGCGAGCTGCGCGGCGTGAACTGGCGCTTCAATGCCTGGGGCGGCGAGGTGGACGGCCTGTATCCTGATTATGAGCAGGACGATGCCTTTGCTGAAAAATTTGCCGAGTATTATGGCGCTGCGCTGTATGACGCTGCTCCCTTCGTGCTGGAGGGTGGCTCGATTCATTGTGACGGCGAAGGCACGGCGCTGGTGACAGAGGCCTGCCTGCTTAGTGCAGGACGCAATCCGGACCTGTCTAAGGAGCAGATTGAGGAGAGACTCAAGACTTATTTGGGCGTGGAGAAGGTGCTGTGGATTCCGCGCGGCATTTATAACGACGAGACGAACGAGCATGTCGACAATGTCTGCGCCTTTATCCGTCCGGGTGAGGTTGTGCTGGCGTGGACGGACGATGAAAATGATCCGCAATATGCTTTGAGCAAGGCTAGCCTGGATGCTTTGGAGCAGCTGACGGATGCCAAGGGGCGCAAGCTCATCGTGCATAAGCTGCCTGTGCCGGCGGTGCCTGTGTGCATCACGGAGGACGAGGTGGCAGGCTTCGACTTTGTCGAGGGTGAGGATATGCGTGAGGCTGGCGAGCGTCTGGCGGCTTCGTATGTGAACTTTTATTTTAGTAATGACAGTGTTGTGGTGCCTGCCTTTGGTGGCGAGAACGCAGCCAGTGATGCGCAGGCGGCAGAGCTGCTGGCCAAGCTGTGTCCGGAGCGCAGGGTGGTGCAGATTCCGGCGCGTGCGATCTTGACGGGCGGCGGCAATATTCACTGCATTACGCAGCAAATTCCGAAGGGAGTGTGCTTATGAGC
>JAIHZV010000277.1 GCA_022718015.1 Phascolarctobacterium sp.
GATACTGCCGTAAGCGTCAAGGCCGACAGCGATAACAGACTGACGAACAGTGCGGATGCTCTGTCTATTGGCGGCGGTGGTCTGGGCGGCGGCGCTTTAGGCGCGGCGGTCAGCGTGCTGACGAACAGCCGTGATACTGTGGCGCAGGCCAAGGGCGGCACTTGGAAAACAGACGCGGCGGTGGTGCAGGCCAACAGCAAAACTAAGGTGCAGCACGTCACGACAGGCGTGAGTGCTGCCGGAGGCGCTGAGGGCGCAGGCGCATTGACAGCGTCCGTACAGGTCAACGTGCTGGAGGACAAGACGGAGGCCTCTGTGCAGCAGGTGCAGGGCAGCGTGAAGAGCCTGACGGTGAATGCCGACAGAAATATGGATATAGCTGCCTATAACAATGGCTTTGCGCTGACTGGCAGCATGATTAGCGGCAGCGTCGGCGCAGGCGTGACGACCGTTGATGATAAGGCCAGCATTTTGGCCGGCTTGGCAGATAGCCAGCTGCAGCGTGCTGATAAGAACGCGGACGTAAAGGTTACGGCGAAGAACAAGAGCAGCATAGAGACAGAGATTTCCAGCAATAATGTGGCGCTTTCTATCGGTGCGGCCATTGGTACGAGCGTCGAGGTGGTGAATCTGGAGGCGCAGACTGCTGCTTTAGTAGCGAATACGCAGCTGGGCGACAGCAAGAATGCCTTCCGTAATATCGACGTTACGGCGGACAATGAGGTCAGCAATAAATTTACGAACGTTGTCGACAGCACTGCTTCGCTGGCAGGCGTAGCGGTAGGCGTGGGCGTAGCCAACATCAACACGCAGACAACGGCGACGGTGGACGGCAGCAGGCTCTATGCCGATAATATTAAGGTGACTGCTGACGAAAGGCGCACAGCAGATGCGCAGCTCGTTGGCGCAGCAATTGGTGGTTTGGCCGTGGGCGTGAACCTGATGTATACGAATCTGGGCGGCGAGCTGCAGGATGCCTATACCTATGATGTATGGAACGAAAATAAGCAGAGCTACGATACCTATACAACGTATACGCAGGCTACCGACGGCGTGGATAAGCAATACGTGACGGATATTCAGGGCATAGCAGGCGAAGGCCTTACCGGCACGAATGCGGCGCTCAAGGCGCTGCCTGCTAATTCCGTGGCAGAGGTGAAGCTAAATAAGGGCAGCGCAGCCGGCAGGGTTGGCGTAAATATCAAGGGCAGCACGCTGGAGGCCGGGCAGGCAGTGCAGGCTGCAGCACATGGCACGAACAATGTCAACAGCGATATCCGTCAGGCAGCAGTAGCAGGAGCGTCTGTGGCGGTGGCAGGCAACCGCACAAGGTTCCGCGAGGAGCAGAGCGTGCAGCTTGATAATTCGGTAATCAAGGGCAGCAGCGTGGACATCAGCTCGCTGACGGATGGCAATATCAAGCATTATATGGGACAGGGCGGCTTTAGCATGGAAGCCTACAGCGACACTGTTTCCTATATTAAGCACAGTGGTGCGAACAAGCTGCAAATCAACGGCTCGACAATTACGGCGACGGATAAGACCACGCTTGGCGCACAAAATAAGGTGCAGCTGGATAATAAGGGGCTGGCTGTCAACATTGGCGGCGTCAGCGCAGGCCGTCTGGTGCTCGAGAGCAAGGATAGTCTGACCGCCGGTGTGGAGCTGGGCAAGCAGACTGCCGGCAGCGTAGCAGGCAAGAGCATCAGCATTACGGCGGAAAACGCAGGCAAGGTCAAGGACGAAATCGAGGCAGGCGTGACGGTCGGTG
>JAIHZV010000278.1 GCA_022718015.1 Phascolarctobacterium sp.
GACGTGTATGGCAGCAAGAAAACCTTGCTGAGCCATCAAGTAAAGGATTTGAAATTCGTGCCCATTCCCGAGGGCAGCTTTGCTGAGGCTATGCTGGAAATCTGCCAGCAGGCTGTTGCTGCTGATGCTCAGGCAGCAGGCAAATAATGCTGCGCCCGGACTTTACTCAGGCAAAAAATTTTATATTACAACACAAGCTTCTTAGTCTGCTTGCTATCTGTGTGATGGGTGCTTTTTTGGCGCTGGGACTTAAGCATCTCTCCAACCAGCAGACAGCCAAAAGAGTTGTTATGAAGCCTGTCGTGCACACGCAGGTAGTCAGCAGACGACCATTGTATAAAAGCATTAATTTGTTTGGCCAGCTCAAGGCCAAGGCAGAGATTGATATTGTCAATAAATATGCCGGTATCGTCGATGAGGTTAATGTGGATTTGGGCAGCAAGGTGCAGGCCGGAGATATTCTTCTGGTGCAGCATCTTGATGATGCCCGAGCCGAAATGCTCAAGGCCAAGGCACGCTATGCCGAGGCCGGAGCCAATGCGGCCACGACTGACGTAAGCTATAGCACAGGGCTTGCGCGCTATGAGGCTGATTATAAGCTGGCGCAGGTCAATGCCGAGCGTTACCGCAAGCTCTTTGCGCAGGGAGCTGTGTCAAGAGCTGAGCTGGACAGCATGGAGCAGACGCTTGCTAATAAAAAGGCGCAATATGAGGCGCTGGCGCTGCAGCAAAGCTATGACGGCAGACCGTCGCAGGTCTATCGCCAGGAGCAGATTGCCGCAAGACGTGAGCAGGAGTATATCATTGCGCAAAATAAGTATCATGATTTGATTTTTAAGGCACCACGCGCAGGTATTATTACCTACCGCGATGCAGAGGTGGGTGGCTATGCGCCTGCAGGAAGCAGGCTGCTAACCCTTTTAGATGACAGTGGTTTTACAGTGGACTGCGATATTACAGAGGCTGAGGCTGCCGCTGTAACCGAAGGCACACAGGTCGAGCTGACGCTGGAGGCGATTGGCGAGGTATGCCAGGGTACAGTTGTTTATGTGAGTCCCACGAGAAATAGGGAGACGAACAAATTTACCTTACGCATCAGGCTGGATGAGCCTGGCTCCAGAGTGAAGGCCGGTCTTTTTGCTAAAGGCTCGCTGCAGTTCCTGCAAAAGCCATCCACTATATATTTACCGAAAAAGGCTGTGCTCGAAAGAGACGGCAAATATTTTGTTTATGTACTGGCACAGGGCAACAAGGCTAAGAAAATGGCTGTTGCTGTCGGTGCTGCGAATAATGAAAGCATAGAGCTTGTGCAGGGCTTACAGGTGGGCGATACGGTTATTCTTGATAATCTTGCGCGTCTGCGTGACGGCATGGTGGTCGAGATAGCGAAGGAGGCGAAGTAATGAATATTACGCGCTTTTCTATAAAAAGGCCTATCGGCATCTGCATGATTTACATCTTAATCTGCGTCCTCGGACTGATTAGCTTCTTTCGCATTGGCGTGGAGCTGCTGCCGGACGTAGATTCAAAATTTATTAGTGTTATTGTCAACTATCCTGGTGCAAGCACAGAATCCGTGGAGCAGCAGGTGACGAAGCCGATTGAGGACGAGCTGTCCTCAATTTCGCATTTTAAGCAGGTACGTTCAGCGACGCGTCCCGGACGTGCCGAGATTTTTGTCGAGCTGGATAGCCAGGCTGATGCTGATATGGTGGCGATTGAGGCAACGAAAAAGGTCAGCCGCATCCGCAAAAATTTGCCGGAGGA
>JAIHZV010000279.1 GCA_022718015.1 Phascolarctobacterium sp.
CTGGGACGATGTGTGGTATATGCGCCTGTTCCACCGGGAGCGGGTGTCCACAAAACAGGCCATCAACAACACGGTATTCCGGCGGCAGCTCAATGGCCGCGCCTACGGCAGCGACCCGGATGTGTTCTTTCTTCGGGAGGAAAACTGCAAGCTTACCGCAGAGCAAAAGCACACTCTTGCCACGCTCAATGCCCTGCTGGGCAATGTGTTCCTCACCTCGGATATGCCGTCCCGCTACACAGAGGCGCAGCGGGACGAGTACCGCCGCCTTCGCGGCCTCTTTGAGCGTGCCGCGCAGGTACAGGTAGAAACGGAAAACGACCGTCTCAGCATCCGGTATCTGCTGGACGGAACACCTCAAAAACTAAATTTTACCCCCTTCTGACGGAGTAACCGAACCACAACAAAACAACAACACCCGCCCGTGTATAGACAGCCGCCGTAGCACACATTCCGTTCCAGACCTTCTACTCTGCAAGCAAGGCTGCGGTTTCCTCTTACTCCTATGCGCTGGCAAACGAAGTCAAGCCCTACGGCATCCATGTCACCGTCGTAGAATTGGGCGATATCTGCACCGGGTTTACAAAGGCACGCCAGAAAAGCATTCTCGGCGATGATGAATATGGCGGACACATCTCCCGGAGCGTCAGTCAGATGGAGCATGACGAGCAAAACGGCATGGACCCGGCACGCATTGGCCGGTACATCGCCGGTATTGTGGAGAAAAAGAAACCGGCAGTCGTTTATGTTGCCGGTGCGCAGTATAAATTCCTGAGCCTTTTGTGCAAGCTTCTGCCCGCTGCAGCGCGCGGAAAGATCGTAGGAAAAATCTACGGGTAACAGGCGCAGCGCTCCGCAAAGTACATCTTGACAAAGCTTCCGGAATATCGTATTATCTCTCCAGAAAAGTCGCCAACGGGCGGCTTTTCATAAGGCAAGAAGTTTGTTATTGCTAACCTTCAGAATCTCCGTCTTAAGACATGACGGAGCCGCTCGCCCTGCACTGCCGTGCAGCAACACCAAAAATCAACAGGAGAAGATGATGAATAAACTCTTAAAAGCATTTTGGATCGCACTGGGCTTTCTTTGCATGGTTCTGGGCACTGTGGGGATCGTGCTTCCCATTCTGCCCACGGTCCCCTTCTACATGGCGACCCTGCTCTGCTTTGCAAAAAGCTCTCAAAAGTTGCACGCTTGGTTCGTAGGTACAAGCTTATACAAAAAGCATCTGGACAGCTTCGTTCAGAAAAAAGCTATGACAGCCGGAACAAAATGCAAGATCATCGCAATGGTCACCGCCGTTATGGCCATCGGCTTTCTTTGCATGAAAAATACGCTCATTGGCAGGGTCTGCATCGCTGTGGTGTGGGTCTGCCATTTGCTGTACTTCACCCTGCGGGTCAAGACCATAAAGCCTGCGGAACAGGAACCGGAGAACGCAGAGTAATTGTCTCCCGGTGGGTTTCCAGAAATGCTTTGTTGCGCCCGGTTTTCCGATAAGCGGGAGGTTGTCTGTTATAAAATATTTGCAACCAACTCTTCTATCAAACGATTCACCTGTTCGGGTTTGTCTGTATTGGAATTGTGTCCTGCGCCTTCGATCCATGTCAAAGGAATTCTCGTATTGCGATGCCATGCTTTGTTGTACCGTATACATGAACCAGCGTGATCTTGTGTGCCGCATATCAGCAACGACGGACACTTGATCCCATACGGGAGATTCTTCTCCATAGCCGCTGCCAAAATACGA
>JAIHZV010000280.1 GCA_022718015.1 Phascolarctobacterium sp.
ATAATGCCCAGCGTACCCTCGCTGCCCATCACGAGCTGCTCCATGCAGTAACCGGTGCTGCACTTTTTCAGACGGCTGCCCACCTCAACGATTTCGCCGGTCGGCGTAACCATCTCCAGGCTGTACACCTGATTACGCGTAACGCCATAGCGCACAGCCTTGCTGCCGCCGGCGTTCGTCGCCAGGTTGCCGCCAATCTGGCAGCTTTCTGCACTGCAGGGGTCGCCTGCATATAAAAAGCCTGCTTCATTCGCCAGCTTTTGAATATCAATGGTACGCACGCCTGCTTCCGCAATGACGTACATCGCCTCCGTATTCATTTCAATAATTTTATTCAAACGCTCCATCAAGAGCACAATGCCGCCGCAGACAGCAATCGCGCCATCTGCCAGGCTCGTACCGCCACTGCGCACAGTCAGCGGCACATTATATTTGTTGCACAGCTTCACAACTGCAGCAATTTCCTCAGCATTCGCCGGACGCACAACAGCCTCTGGCACGCGGAAACGACGCGGATCGTATTCCTCATCTGTCTTATACTGCTCCAGCTTCTCCGGAGACGTGAATACATTTGCTTCGCCTACGGCAGCACGCAGCTCCGCTAAAAACGGTTCGCTTACGGAATTATATTCCTTCATTTTATTTCCCTCATTTCTCAAAGCATTCAAGAGACACGCTGTCTGTCAGCAGGCAGCATGAGACTTATCTAATTTACTATTATATTACAAAATACGCTGTTTGTCTGCTTTTTATGTAAGAGAAATTAGTGCCTGCAGCAAAAAGAGCCGCCGCACTTGCGTGCAGCAGCTCTCATTGTAGTTTTTATGAAATTAGAATTTACGTTGGTAGGAGATAGAAGCGATTTTAGTGTAGCTGTCATAAGCATGAGCTCTTGCATAAGCATCACTGGCATGACCTTTGAAGTCTAAATTGCCAACATCCATCCAGCCCAAGGCAACAGCAACAGTCTGCTTCTTATCATTGTAGCGAGCGCCGAGAGAATAGGTACGACGGTTGCCGGTCGGTACTAAGAAGTCACCGCCATCGAAAGGAATGGAGGATTCGTCATAAGCAAAGCCAGCCATCACTGCATACTTATCGCTGAGGTTGTGCTCCACGCCGATAGCATAGCGCCAGCCACTTTCCCAATCTTTATCAGAAAGCGCAGCAGATTGGCCAAAAATCGGCTTATCAAAATAAACGTTTAAAGCATCATATGTGCTCCAATTAGTACGAGTCGCTTTTAATTCTACACGAGTTTTATTATCAAATTTATGGTTATAACCAATATCCCAGCTATCAGGCAAAGTAACTACACCATAAGCGTTTGCTTTCTCATTGTATATAGAAATAGGCGAATATGCTTTAGCATCAGCTTCCAGAGAATGAGTAATTCTACTACGATAAACTACGCCAATTTCATTTTTATCATCAAAGGTATAATTGGCAGCAGCGTTCCAGCCTAAAGCATAGCTTTCACCTTCAATTTGTACGCTTCCCACATTAGCTACGCCACCATAAAAAGCATTCTTTTGCAGCTCCAAGCCAACATAGTTGATTTCTGCACCAACTGCCGCGCTCCACTTTTTGTCGAACTTATGCGCATAGGTCGGGGTAACACTTACGCCGTTCAGCTTAGAGAAAAATGCATTAGAAGATGCTTTGCTACCACGCTCAAACTCGGATACCATCGCAAAGCGCGGGAAAGCACCAATGCCGAACCATTCTTTATCATTGATTTGCTTTACG
>JAIHZV010000027.1 GCA_022718015.1 Phascolarctobacterium sp.
AATATGGTCAGACCAAGGAAATGCCCCCGAACCCATAACGTTGCCATTTTCATCAATCATAAACTCCGATTTATAAATAAAACGACGTACTACAGATTGATTCATACCAGAGTTTACAAACCAATTGACATGCTCGCCAAGCTTTTTCTGATGGTTTAACGTAATAATATAACCATTAGTATCCTGATGCATCAGATCGGGATCATCAAAGCTCTTGCTAGCATCCGGAGCATCAGGGAATTTTGTAGCTGATTTATCCAGTGCAAAACGACGCTCTGTACCCATAAGCTTTTGGTCATAGTAGCCACCAAAGAGATTACTTTTCGTAGTTTCGCCTTCATAGCTAACGTTGGCAAACAAATTCTTCTTGCGCTGGCCTGCACCGGAAATAGCTAAGCCGCCATCATCATATTGACCATAAATTCTTACACCAATATTGCGGTCTTTGCCAAAGCGTTGGCTGATATCAAGATATTCGCCATAGTCACCATGCCCGCCAAAGGTCTGCGTATATTTGATGAAATCATCCTCTCCGGCACGTTTCGTATTCAAATAAATCGCACCCGGAGTTGCACCTGAAATTCCGCCTGCCTGAAAAGACGGCGTCGAACCGTTCAACGTAGCAGCCGGGCCAATCATGGCATCTATGCTGCCTACCGTATTCGTAATCGGTCCGGTAGCCATAATAAAGAAGCCAGGAATATTATTCACCAAATACGCAGAAGCATTAGTCGCAATACCACGGATAGAAAAGTCTGTTTTAATCGGGGAGGTACCCGTGCGAATTGCAGGCACGTTGGATAAAACAGTATCCAAATCCTGATTCGGCATCGCCATCTTGCTGACCGTATCTTCGGTAATACTTTGTACAGTAAACGGTGCCTTGATAACCTCGGTTTCACCTAAAAGACCTACTCTGGAGGAATCGTTGTTAAAGCCACCGGGCAACGGAGTTTTGTGGTTACGGGAGCTTTCAACAATCATCTCATCCAGATTGAAGGTTTCAATGGTTTCTGCGCTTACAGGAGCTACACTCATACCGAGAATAAGTGAGCACATGATACTGCTTAAAAGCAAATTGTTTTTCTTCGACATTCTGATACACCTCTTAATCATCAATTTTTTATTTATGTGTGAGAGTGAAACGACAAGCTAATAAGGTATGCAAACTGTTCTGCGCTGCTCCGGCAAGTAGAGCAGTTTTATTTTCAGCTTATAGATTTCCTCTAACGCCTTCTCCGTCAAAATATCCTGCACCTGTCCAACCTCCAGACCCTGCGGCTTCAAGATAGCCGTTTTTCCGCCTAGATAAAAAGCCTGGTCAGGCATATGCGTTGTCAAAATAACAGCAATCCCCTTTTGTGAAAGCTTTTGCACCATCTGCAGCACGCGGAATTGATTGCCATAGTCAAGATGGTTGGTCGGTTCATCCATAATAACCAGCTGCGGCTGCTGCACTATCGCGCGAGCAATAACAGCCTGCCGCTGCTGACCACCGCTCAATGTGTTAAACGAACGGTTGCGCAGCTGATAAATCCCTAAATCAGCCAGCACTTCATCAGCCAGCTCATAATCTTCTTTTTTCGGCTTAGCAAACACGCCTAAATGCGGCGCTCTGCCCATAACTACATAATCACGCACCAAAAAGGAGTAAGCCGTGTTCTGCACCTGCGGCACATAGCCAATCTGCTCTGTAAACTCCTTAAGGTTGGCATACGGCGTATATTCATCGCCTGCATCCGTAATAAGACGCACGCTGCCCTCCCCTAACGGTTTAAAAAAGCCTATCAGCACGCGCAGCAGTGTTGTTTTGCCTATGCCGTTGCTGCCTAAAATAGTCATTACCTCACCTTTATCAAGTGTAAAGCTGACATTCTGCCATAGCGGCTCGTCTTTATAAGCAAATGCTAAATTATTTACGATTAATTTCATGATAACGCCAGCCTTTGTCTTAACAATAGATAGAAATAGAAGGGAGCACCAATCAGACCTGTAAGAATACTCAAGGGAATCTCGGCACTCATCGACGCACGGGAAATAGTGTCTATCGCCAGCAAAAAGAAGGCTCCCAAAACAATGGCCAACGGCAGCAGGCGCTGATTATTCGGCCCGACAAGCATACGTGAAAAATGCGGAATAACAAGGCCTACCCAGCCAATCGTGCCGCTAATGCATACGGAGCAGGCTGTAAGAACCGTCGCACACAAAATAATCGCATAGCGCAGCCAGCCGGCATCTCGTCCCAGCATATGCACCTCTTCATCCGAAAGCGTCAGGATATTCATGCGCCAACGAATCACCAGCATGAACAAAAGACAGAGCACAATCGGCACGCCGCTGGAAAAAATATTCGCCCACGTCACGCTAACCAACGAGCCAAGCTGCCAATAGGTGATTTCCGGCAGCTGCGTTTCGCTATCTGCAAGATATTTGATAATGCCTAAAAAAGCATTCATCAAGCCTGAAACAATCAGGCCGGAAAGCACCAGCATGACTATCGAATTTTTACCGATAATACGCGGAATAAGCACTGCGCAGCCCACGGCAAGCAGACCGCCGCCAAAAGCTCCAATCTGGATAAAGGTACTGCCTAAGCCCAACAAGATACAAAGCGATGCACCCACGCAGGCACCAGAGGATACACCAAGCATATCCGGCGCTACAAGCGGGTTTTTAAAGACACTTTGATAAGCAGCGCCGGAAAGCGATAAGGCAGAGCCTATCAAAATGGCTGCCAGCACACGCGGCAGACGCAGTGTATAAATAACGCTCGCCGCCTGATCACTCCAGCTTTGCTCTACAGGCACAATGTAGGAGCACAAAATTTTAAAGACGTCCATTGGCGCAATATAAAGACGTCCCATGCCAAGGCTCACTACCACCATTAGCAGCAGCAACATGCAGAAAATAAGCATGATTACTGCATAATTTGATTTATCTGCTTCTATCTGCATTAGAATAACGGCTTACTGTTCTTATTAGCTTCATCAGCAAAAATTTGCGCCATATCTGCTTCTGAAATTTTGTAGTGCATGTAATCCTCATAGAATTTTTTAGCATCAGCACGCACATCAAGCTCCTTGAACAGCTCAGGCTGCAGAACATGCGCCAGCCATTCCATCATAAGCGGTGTTTCTACGCCCGGAGCATCCCAGCGGTAAATGCCCATCGGCACCTTATACACGCGCTTCTCCTGTACTGCTTTGACCGCGCTCCAGTCCTGACCGGCAATTTTATTATTATACAAATCGTCAGGTACAAATTTATCAAAGTTGCTCAGCAAAATAATATCCGGATTCTGTTTATATACCTCTTCCATAGCAATAGTCTGCTCTCTACCGCCATTTACCTGCCCATATGGGTTCTCTCCACCGCCGATACGAATAGCCTCATGCATAAAGTTATCATTGCCCTGCAAACGCAGCTTGGAATTACGCAAAAACAAAACAATTGGCTTATCTGTTTTTTCCCAAGCTTTTTTAGCTAAAATTTTTTCAGTAGTTATATCGTAATATTGGTTAATCTTTTTAGCACGTTCTTCTTTGCCCAAAAGCTTACCAACAATTAAAAAGCTTTTCTTAAGGTTTTCCACTGTATCATTGTAAATCAGTAATGTCGGAATCCCAACCTTGGTCAGTTTATCCGCTTCTTTATCCTGATATTGCCACAAAATCGCAGTATCTACACCAGCCTGCGCTGCACTTTCGATGTTAACGGAAAAATTCTGCGCAATAATTTTAGTATCTAACTGCGCGAAATGCTTATCCTTCGTTTCTAAGAACTTGCCTGTATAGGCTGACATAGCTCCAGGATGAATTGCTGCTAAACGCTCAGAGCTGCCATCAATGGCATAAATAACACTAGCCCAAGGGATAGGCACAACCGCCAGACGCTTAACATCCTGCGGTACACTTACCTCTCTGCCCTTTAAATCTGTTACTATTTTTGTTGCCTGCTTATTAGCCACTTTCTTATCTGCATCATTACCGCAGCCTGCCAGCATACCGGCAAGAGCCAAAGCTGCCAGCGTAGCAGCAGTCAATTTTTTCCAGTTTTTCATAAAAAAAGCTCCTTTCGCTTCACATAAACTCATAATCAAAATTTATTGCACAAGCAGCTTAAGCTGCTCAGCTATATTCTTGCCTAAAACCCCGCTGCCGGCAGTACAAGCACTGCGGCCGGAAATAACACCCCAGGGCAGCGGTATATGCTGCTTCGTTTCTGCTCCGACAGAGCGCACGACTTTTGCTAGCATCGTATCGGCAAATACGATATCTGCATCCTCCCACAAATCCTGCAAGGCTGTCAGGCTATCCACTATAATCAGCCACTTATCAGCGCCCGGAGCATTACGATATAATTTTCTGCTGGCAACGCCAGTACACAGAGTTGCCAACTGGATATGCTGAAAGCCTTCATGCCAAAGCGCATGTGCTACGCCCATCGTCTGCATGGGATCACCGATAACTAGCAGCTTACGCTTATCTTTTTCCTGCAAGCTATAATTATGAATGCACAGCTGACGTATCTCATTATTTTCCGTCTGGCACAGCTCCTGCACATGCTTCCGCCACATCTTCATAGCGTGCTCACCAACCGGACAGGATAGCAGCAGCGGTACAGCATATTTGGCATTCAGCCTTTTCGCAGCCGCAATCCCGGCCGTTGATACTACCCAGCATAAAGCAGGCCTGCCACCAGCTTTTTCACCAATGAAGCGCGGCTCATATCCTAAGCTTCTAATATAGGCAAAACATTCCTCATACTGCTCTCTTGCGCCACACAGCAGCGGACTATAACCTAAAATCAGTATCTCACGCGCAGGCTCGCTATACTGCTCCTCCGCTGCCAAAAGCTCCTGTGCACAGCTTACGCCATACACCGCATCATTAAATCCGTCCATATTAAAGCTGCGTGTTTTTAAATTATTTTCCATTGAATTTGCCACCCAATTGCCATCAAAGCCAATAAACGCTGCTACAGCAGAGCTGACAAGGTTCAAAGCTTTATATTGCCCTCCTGCCATAAGCTCCGTGCACTGCTTAACACAATTATCTTCTATGCCAAAAATAAAATCCTGCTTTTTTGTTTCCAGAGCATACACTCCCTGCTTTTGCTCCAGCAAATCTCCGTCACGCAGACAAGCGCGGCAGCCGCTAGGCGCAGCCAACACCTTCGCCTCATCCGTATCAGGCAGAGTGTCTATCACTCCGGCAACATCTGTAGCTAAAGGCGGCAGCTGGTATAGATTATGGTTTATGCAACCATGTTCCGCAGGCAGCTCAGCCATAAATTCATGCACAGGCTTAAAATGTGCTATATCCATTCTTCCCAAAGGCCCGCGAAAGAAGCAGCGCACCATAACGCCAGTTGCTTCAGAAAGAGTGCGCTCCAAATAATCAAAGTCTATTCTTATCAGGATATCCAGACAGTTCAAATAGAGCACGACAACCTGCACGCCTTTTACCGCCGCAGCACGCTTGAGAACGCGCGCAAGCTTTTCTTCAGCAGTCCCCATCGTATAGTCATCAGCCGTCGTCTGACAAAGAATAAGCTGCTGCAGCTTGCCCTGCGCCGCCGCACGAAAATAAAGCTCACGCAAGCAGGTACCGGACCCGGCAGCAACTATCATTATATCCTTCCGTTGCCACAAAATATCTGATGGTGGTACAGGCATATTTAGTTCAAGTGTTTTTATCTGCTCCAATGCTTTCACTTCTTTCGTACTATTTTCTACTATCATTTTATCACAGATTCCTTCCTAATAAAAACGAATATTACTAAAGCCTTGATTCGATTATTTTGAACCAAGGCTCTGTAGCTTTGAAAATATTAAACTATAGCTCTTATAAATTTTTATATTGCTCCAGCAGCTGAAAAAACAGCTTCAGCGGCGGACTCAGCCATTTATCCTTGCGATAAGCATATACAGAATGAATGGGCTCAAATTTCTGATCGATAGGAATCTCCACCAATACATCCTTATCTAATTCATCCTGAATCGTAAACTTAGGCAAAAAACAGATACCCATATCATTCTTCACCAGATTTTTAATAGTCTGTGTCCCACGAATCTCAATCGTCGGTCCCATCGTAAAGTTCTTGCTTTTGATGTACTCATCAAATCTTTTACGCACCCTGCCTACCGCTGGCTGGCAAATCCGTGCCAAAGAGCTGAAATCCTGATTCGGCGTAATAAAATCGCTATACAGCTTTTTTATTTTCGGTGAAGCAAACATCACGAAATCAAAATCCTTATACGGCATAACCTTTACTGTAGCATCGTCAGCATCAAGAGCATAAAAAACGCCTATATCAGTTTTATTTTCCCTTATCGCCCTATACACCGCTGTGCTGGTCATAGAATCAAGATAAATATGCACGCGTGGGGCCTGCTTACGAAACTCACGCAAAAGCTTTGGCAAATGAAAGCACAAAAGAGATTCCGGCGCAGCAATGCGAATATCTCCTTGGCATTCCTCGATAACACTGCGAAAGTTTTTCATATTATTCACCGATTGGAGCACATTTTCTACGTAAGGAATCAATTCCTGTCCGGCCTTAGTCAAGACCATATGTCTGCCCGCTTTTTCAAAAAGCTGCACACCTAGCTCCTTTTCCATTTGATTTACATGGAACGTGATTGTTGACTGCGTATAGCATAGTCTTTCTGCCGCCTTGTTAAAGCCGCCCGCCTCGACTATCGTGTGAAAGGTGTTGATATAGCGTAAGTCCATCTTTCCTCCAAAAAACACTCATATTCATCAAAAATACTCTCGTAATAAGCTTTTTATTGCGTTATTTATATTATACCGTTTTTCACCATATATAACAACAGCAGCTGCCTCACGCCAAGACAGCTGCTTGCTTTTTCTCTTACTTTAATATATCATTGTTTCTCCATCTTCCAGAATCACGTAATTATCAACACCACGACGTACAAGCGCACCTCGCATTTGGCTACGTGTAATCGAAGCATGAGCAACATTATCGAAATGTGTCAGATACAGCTTTGCTTCAGGCAATGTCTGATGTACGCAATCCACATCTTCATCATTCATTATTAACCTGCCATAAGCACACAGCTCCGCAGCGCAGGCATTAAGCATAATTACTTCCGGCTGATAATTTGCCAAAGTTTTACGCACGCCATCAAACCAAATCGTATCTCCAGCAACGTATAAAACCTTTTCCTGCTCTGCTTTAAACACAACGCCACAAGCATCAGACGATGGCTTTATCGTGCCATGCAAAGCTGGCGTTTTATATAAGGTTATATCTGCAAACTTAACCCCATCATTTTTCAGGATACGTACATCCTGAAAACCTGAAGCTTTTAAGGCCTGCGCATCAGCTTCATTTTGCACAAAAACTGGCTTATCATGCTCCAAAGCATCACCAAAAGTGCCCTTCTGCATATTAATATCTATATGATCAGGGTGTAGATGCGTTATAATATAAGCGTCAACTCCACTTAAAATGCTTTCTACCGTTTCCGGCAAAGCAAAAAGCGGCATTGGTATTTTCGCCTTTACAGGATCAACAGGCATGTAAGGATTTCCCGGAATACTATCGAAGCAACCTAACCCATATTGCTCCACAAGCCAAGGATCTAAAAGAAAAGTTTTGCCACCATAAAAAATTTTATTCGTCGCACTGCGAATTTGCTTGATTTTCATTTTGTTCCTCCCATAAGTTTTTCTTCCATTATAGACGTAAAATCACTGCAGCAAAAGAAAAAACTTAGTTCTTTACCGCAACCAATTAGTTGCGGTAAAATAAGATTGAGGTGAAAAAGCAATGCAACCAAAGCAATTACAATATTTTATCACAGCCTATGCAACAAAAAATATCCAGCGAGCAGCAGAAAAGCTTTTCGTGTCTCGCCAAGGAATAAGTAAAACAATTCGTGAGCTGGAGCAGGAATTAGGTGCAGACTTATTCTTGCGCTCATCCAAAGGCTTAGAGCCAACGGATTTTGCCGAGGCATTATTTCCCCATGCTCAAAAGCTGCTCGATGAATATAACTACATAACAGGTCTGAACACCTTGGCAAAGCAAAAGGAAAATGTTATCACAATCTACGCGCTGGATAACATCGTAAAATATTTAACAGCAGATTTTTTTCGCGACTTTCGTACACTACATCCGAATACCATTCTCAGCATTATCGAAAGCCCCGACGAGGCAGCTCTCAACGCCCTGCTTGCCCAAAATGCAGATTTCGCTATTACCACAGGTCCGTTGGACAACACAGTTTTTACGCTTACTCCCATATTTTATACGCATTACTGCATGGCACTCTCTGCAAACCATCCTTTAGCTACTAAAGAAAGGCTCAGCTATCAGGATCTTCATAATCAAAAAATTATCAGTAAAGGCAGAGCCTTCCGTTGTTTTCGCGACAATATGGAAAAATATATTCTTGGTAATGGTCTAAATGTAGATATTTTTGCGGAAATCACCGATAGCGACGTTGCTCTGAAGTTAGTAAAAGAAAGCAACGTAATCTATATAAGCTATGACTACATTGCTGCAATGCATAAACAGCCTGATATCATCTGGAAGATGCTCGATGCTGAAATAACCGGTCAGAATATGTATATTGCAGGTCGGAAAAATACTCTACCGCGCAAGGTATGCCGTGATTTGCAAAATTTTTTGCTGACATGGCTGGCAGCACACAATAAAGATAAAATTATTTTGTAACCTCCTCAAAAAGCTAAGCAGCTAACCTCAGACGAAGCCTTCGCCAAAGATTAGCTGCTTATTTTCTTTTTCTATTTAATTTCTGCGCCATTACCGCGCAGGAAGTGGTCAACGATAACCTCTGCAGCCTGCTCCGCAGGCATATCATTCGGCTCATCAGTATTAGGATTAAAAATGCTCATGGCCACGCCGAAGAACACAAACTTCGTACAGATTTCCGGCATCGTGTTCTTTTTCAGCAGTCCATCCTGCATTGCCTGCAAAATAAGCTGGTGCAGGATATCAAACTCCGCATGCAGCAGATGATGATAACGCAAAATCTGCTCCTTAAACGCCTCCGTCAGCTGCAGAGAATTGTAGCGCGAAGCAACAACAAACTCGCCGTCCACCTTCTCCACACGGCAGCCATTGCTTGCGCCCACCATCTCAAAGCAAATAATCTGCCAGAGCGTGCTGTTCGCGGTATAAAACAGCACCATCTCTTTAAAATAGCGCTTAAGCTTCTCTTCAAAGCTGAAATCTCCAGTAACAGCCTCCTCCAAGCGTTCCACGAACGGCGCATTTTTATCTGCCACCAGCTTATAGAAAAGCTGCTCCTTATTGCCAAAATATTTATATACAGTGCCCTTGCCCACATCCGCCAGTGCAATTATCTCATCAAGCGTTGCCTTTTCGTAGCCATGGCGCGAAAAAACCTCCTCTGCCGCCTGTAAAATGCGCTTGTCCTTAGGCTACGTCATATCTATCGTCACCACAACGACCTCCTTCAAAAAATTTACGGACTAACCAGTCAGTATAATTATACCCTGCCTGAGCAATAAATACTAGTAATAAACGACATTTTTCTTTTCCGACGATTCCGCTGGCGGCGTACACGCAGCCTTTTCCGTCAGCGAAAAAATATTATTATAAAAAGGTCTCCATAAGCACTTTCTTTCAACGGTATTTTTGATATAATATAGGGTGAAGCTATCACACGCTGTCATTTTTATCAAGGTATCTAAGGAGGAGACCATATGAGCTTAAAAATAATCACTAAGCGTTGCAAGGGCTGTGGTATCTGCGCGGCTTTCTGCCCGAAAAAAGTTCTGGCAGTTAGTGAAGTCGGCAAAGTTGAAGCCATTGCTGAAGAAAACTGCATCAAATGCGGACAATGCGAAATGCGTTGCCCCGACTATGCTATCTTTGTAGATAAATAAAAAGGAGTGAATTAACCCATGTCAAGAATCCTGCTGTTACAAGGTAACCAAGCGGTTGTTGAGGGTGCGATTGCTGCCGGTGTAAAATTTTACGGCGGCTATCCTAT
>JAIHZV010000281.1 GCA_022718015.1 Phascolarctobacterium sp.
GAGGAAGGCACGCCGGAGCAGGTCTTTGGCAGCCCGAAGGAAGAACGCACGAAGAGCTTCCTGTCGAAAATTTTATAAGCTTTATCGGAGCAGCTCCTGCACATTGTGCGGAGCTGCTTTTTGCATGCAGAGGCAAGCGTGTGGTTTTATTCGGAAAGAGTCGATTCGGAGAAAACCGAATAAAAAATACACATAGAAAAAGCCGGCACCTTAGAGTATTTCTAAGATGTCGGCTTTGCTGCTTTACACGAAGATATATTGCACAAGCAGCATATAGCTGATCGTTCCTGCTGCTATCGTCAAAAGCAGATTGCGCACTGTAGCCTGCAGGAGGACGGTGAGAGCGACGGCGATGGCTTCAGGCAGACCGTGGTAGCCGCTTAATAGCTGCGTATCCTTGAGCGAGTAGACCACGAGCATACCCATAACCGCGGTGGGCAGCATTTTACCCAAAAAGACCACGAGCGGCGGAGTCTTTTTATTTGCGGGGAAGAGTACAAATGGCAGAAAGCGTGTTACCATCGTCCCGGCGACGACAGCAGCAATTGTTATGATTTCTTCAGACAAGGTCATAGTTTTATGCCTCCTTTATAGTAGGCGGTGACAAAGACGGCAAGCAGAAGCAGCATGGCCGGCGGAATAAAGCTTTGCGGTCCGATGAGCACGAGGCACAGCAGCGGAATCGCTATGCCTAAAATAGCAGGAGTGTGATTTTCTGTCGCCTGCCATTGGCTGACGAAGATGGCTGTGAAAAGTGCGACGAGAGCAAAGTCCAGCCCCTTGGTATTGATATTCAGACTGCTGCCGAGAATGCCGCCAATGGTTGCACCTGCTACCCAATAAATTTGGTTGAGCATGGTAACAAAGGTCATGAACCAGCCTTTATCAATACCTTCAGGAATATCAGCGCTGCAATTGATGGCGAATGATTCATCGCACATGCCAAAAATCAGATATAATTTTTTCAGATCTATGCCCTTGTATTTTTCCAGCATCGTGAGGCCGTAAAACAGATGGCGTGAGTTAATCATGAGCGCCATGAAGAAGCAGTAGAGCGGATTAAAGGGACTGAGCAGCATCGTTACGAGAAGAAATTCCATGCTGCCGGCATAAACGAGCGCACTGGTAAAAAACGGGTACCAAGGCGAAAAGCCCTTGCTGCAAATATAGAAGCCATAGGAAATTCCTAAAAAAAGAAACGCTGCACAAATTGGCAGCGTCAGTGGAAAAGCAGCTTTGAATGCTTGTGTATATTTGTTGTTCATAAGTTTAACCTGCACAATTCTTGTATTCATATGAAATATGTAGGTTATATTTTACTGTATCCTGATGAAATTGTCAACGCTGTGGCGCGGGGCCGCTGCTGGAGCGGGCGATAAGACGGCACTTGTATTCTACGTGGGTAATAGAAGCGAATTTTCCGTGATGCTCATAGCTGGCGATTTCCTCCTGCAGCAGCTTGAAGGCGCTCTTGCCGCACTCGGTGAGCGAGTTGTCAATCGTCGTGAGGCTGATGCCGTGCAGCTGCGAGGGGAAGATATTATCAAAGCCGCACAGGCTAATATCCTCAGGTATACGCAAGCCCTTGTCGATGATGGCGTTATAGGCACCGTAGCCGAGCATGTCGTTGATGGTGACAATGGCGGTGGTTTCCGGTGCTTGCTCCAGACATTTGCAGGCAAGCTCATAGCCGGTGGAATATTCCACGTCAATGTGCGAAAGCTCATAGTC
>JAIHZV010000282.1 GCA_022718015.1 Phascolarctobacterium sp.
TTGGCGTACTTGCCGCGCTCATAGTCTACGCAGCGCTCGATGATGCTGCCCTCCTTACGCGCAATTGGCGCTTCGATAATGCCCTGCATCTGCTGCAGCCTTCCCTGCGCCAGCGCCAAATATTCCTTGTCGACCTCCTGCTGGCTCAGCCAGAACTGCACAATCGGCTCCTTGGCGAAAATCACCAGGCCGGAGGTGTTGCGGTCGAGACGCGAGACAGGGTGAATGTCGGCGGTGATGCTACGACGCTCATAGTAGTCCTTGACGTAATCATAGAGCGTGTCGCCGCGCTCGCTGACGGTGGGGTGGACGAGCATGCCTGCAGGCTTGTCGAGCACAAGCAGAAAGTCGTCCTCGTAGGCAATCATATCAGGCGTAAGCATCAGCTGAGCTTTTTCTTGTTCGGCAGCTCGTCGACAACCTCAATATTGTCAAGCTGCGCTTTGAGCTGCTGGCGGATGCCGCCGAGATATTCCTTGTATAATTCCTTTTGCTCTGCCAGCTCCTCAGGAGTAAGGCCAGAGGTTTTCTTTTTCTTCGCCAGCTCGTTGATGCGGGCGATTAAGGCATTTATTTCCATGTGCGTGTGCTCCTTTCAATCTTCAATTATTCTATAATTATAGCAATGATGCGTCATCTCCGCAACTTTTATTGACGTTTATCCCATTTTGTGCTATCATGATATGAGTATTTGAGAAGAGTTATCATTGAGTTTATATTGTCGTGAGACAGTAAAAACTTGTACTTCTATAAGGAGATGTATTTATCATGAAGCTGAAAAAAATTGCATGTGGACTTTTATGTGCTGCATTAATGGCGACTGCCGGCTGCGGTGGCAGTGACAAGCAGGCTGCGGACAGCAGCAAGGCCTATTTACAGCTCAAGGATGATGCCGGCAGACAGGTAACGCTGCTGCAAAAGCCGGAGCGTATCGTTAGCCTCAGTCCGTCCTATCTGAGTATGATTGATGCGGTTGGCGGCAAAATCGTTGGTCGTGCGACATCTAAGGTTGGCACTGTGCCTGAGTCGATGAAGTCTGTGCCGGAGGTGGGCCTAGTATTTAACATTAATATGGAGAATCTTATCGGCCTGAAGCCTGATTTAGTTCTGGCAGGCAAGAACCAGCACGAAAAGTTTGTGCCGATGCTGGAGTCGAACAAGATAAATGTTATCGAGTTCGATGCCAAAACCTTTGACGAGGTCAAGCATACAGTCACAACCCTGGGTGATATTTATGGCACTCAGGATAAGGCGAAGGCAGAAAACGAGCTGCTGGATAAAGAGGTCAAGGCCATAACGGATAAGCTGCCGAAGGAAAGCAAGAAAGTAGTTATTATGCATGCTACTGCCAGCGCAGTTACGGTAGAGGGCTCGCACAGCATTGCCGGCTGTGTCAGCGATTTGCTGGGCTTTAAGAATGTGGCTGCTGCTGCGCTGAAGGGCAAGAGCGACAAAACTCCGTACAGCATGGAGACGCTCGTTGAGCAAAATCCGGATATTATCTTTGTAACGTCGATGGGCAAGCCGGGAGAAATTGAAAACCGCCTGCGCACCGATTTCAAAAATAATCCTGCCTGGAGCAGTCTGCAGGCTGTGCAGCAGGGACGCGTTTATGTGCTGCCGGAAAATCTTTTCCTGATTAATCCTGGTCTGCGTTATCCGCAGGCTGTAAAGTATATGGCTAAGCAGGTTTACCCTGAGGTATTTGCGCATGAATAATGATAAGGT
>JAIHZV010000028.1 GCA_022718015.1 Phascolarctobacterium sp.
TCGTCATACTGCTTGCCGTCTGCTTCCAGTGTCTTGTTGACGGTTTTTGCTGCATTGATCTTCACGCTGCCTGTAGCACCAAGCACTGCCAGACGTTCGCTGTCCGCACTTGGCTCCTGGTCATATACATTATGATCATCATAAGGAATGACTGTAGTTCCATATACCCAGTGGCAACCAATATGCCACCTTTTATGCTTCTTATACTTCCAATAATGGTTATCCTGTCCCAAATCATCGTGATGAATCGTACCCTGATAACCAATATTTTCTACTGTATTATCTGCATCAATGGTCAAATCCTTGCCGGCCATGATCTTGCTGTAATGGTTGGTTACATTATTATCTGCATTGATAGTGATATTGCCACTGGCAATAATGTTGGCATCATTGGTTTCTTCCTTAATGACGCCTGTATGGATGGTTCTTGTAAATTCACGCATAGCATCATAATAACGTGAGCCTTCAAGATGGGGAATCTTGTAGGAGATGTATTCATAGGTAACATCCCAGTCAGTAACAAACTTGTCCTTGACGTTTTCTACATTGCCTGCGTTTATAGTGATATTCTTCTCGCTCTCAATATCACTGGAACGGTTGAGAAGAGTATTTTCTGCATTCAAAGTAAGGTCTCCTGCTGCACTTATTACGGAGCCCTGCTTATAATTACTATTATTCCTGTTGTAGATATTATCTGCGCTTATCTCACCGCTACCGCCTACAGCAATCAGTCCGTCCTCATTAACAAAATCCTTGTCCGTTCTTTCTTTGAGGTTTCCGGATACAAAAATGCTGCCCAGGCTTTGGTTGGTAAAGCTGCCTGCAGAAATATCCGCATCTTTTCCAATACCTATATAGCCACTGTCTTCGTTGGTAAAGCTGCCGACTTCAGCTGTCAAATTGCCCTGTACGTCTATGGCAGATCTGGTATTCAGCATATTATCTGCTACGATGATGCTGTCATTGCCTGTATGGATGCTGCCCATATCCTTATTGACAAGGCTGCTAGCAGTAATCTTGCTGTTGCCGTCAAAATAGATATTTGCTGCAGTATTGGTTATGGTGCGTTTTCCATTCAGCTCCAGATTCTGACCTGTCATGAGGGCAGTATTGGCATTAGTAATATCCATACCACTTACCTTCATGGTCTGGCCTGCAAGCATGGTGGATTTATTGTTTTCTAAGGATGCATCTACTTTTACATCCATATTCTCTGCTGCAGAGATAAGGGAATTCGCTTCATTTACAATATTTCCTGCAACGATATTGGCATCTGCACCTGATTTTAAGGTAGACTTCTCCTGATGCAGCCTGCCTGCTACAGTAATGTCCATATCCTTGCCGGATTCTATATAGCCATTTGCAGTATTCTCCAAGGTTCCTGCATAGATAGCAACGTTTTCCTTACCGCCTATCTTGCTGGTATTCTCTAAAAATCCGTCTGCAGAAATATGCAGCTCATTGCCCCACAGCTCGCTGCGGTCTACAGTAAGATTATTGGTAACTATATCAAGCCTTTTAGGATTACGTCCGTTAAGTCCATCTCCGTTTACCAACATGTCTCCCTTAGAGCTGCTGAACTTCATATTGCCATCTGCCCAGTTAGTTACTTTGCCGGTAGAGATGATTACATTATCCGTATTGATAAAGCCTAAGCCATTAACACTGATGCCATTGGCATTAGCGATTACTACACTGGCCTTGTTGCCTGCCACTTCAAGATAGCCGTTCAGTGTACTTGCCTTGGAGCTGGTTACTTCATTTAAAATTACCCTTGCTCCCTTACCTGCAAGGAACATATTACGGTCTATGTAACCGCCCAGCTCTGTCTTGACGTACTTGGTAGCATTATTAAGGATAAGTCCGCTGGACTTGATATTAAAATCGCTGTACAGGTTGCGGGATACGCCATTGGCGTTTACTTCAGCAATCTGGACAAGGTCTACACCGTTTGCGGCATGGTCAATTATGGGCTTGTATTTTCCGTCCGCATTTGCGTCGGCTACAAGTCCTAAGCTTTCATCTTTTACCTTGTCCTGCTTCACTGTACCAGCTACACCTGAAATATCTGCTATTTCAGGATTTGTAAGCTCATCCGGTGTTCTAGGCGGTTCAGGCTCTGGAGGCTCTACAGGCTTATCGGGGTCTGTTTCCTTTATGGATATACTGCTCTCATCCTTGGCCTGCAGATTTTCCTTGCTGTATTTTACCTTCTCACCTGCAATTGCGATGCTGCCGTTAGCAGTATAGATACTGCCTTGCACATCTACAATGTTTTTGGCTGCTATATCTATGCTGCTCATAGCATTTATACTGCCGCCTAGGGTAGCTGCACCTTCATTTACACGAATGGTAAGGTTATTGGAAGCATCTAATGCACCTGTATTATTCAGTCCCTTGGCTGCATTTATAGACAGGTTGGCAGGATTACGTTTAAAATTACCGCTGCCTTCTACCTCTTCATATTCCTCACCAGCTATAAGCTTACCACTGTTGTCTAAAGTACCACCCAGCTCAATATCTACCTTGCCACGGGCAGAAAGAGCCGCCTTGTTTTCTATATCACTGTTATTGGCATCTATGATGATATCGCCACCAGATGTTATGCTTGTCATGACATCTGCCTGAGCACCATCTATTTCTATAGTCTCACGTTTGTTTTCCTCAAATACTATCTTGCCGTTATTGGTGATGCTGAGATTCTTTTGAGCAGCAAGATTGGCACCTATCTTCATTCCCAGTCCCTGATTGGTGCCAACAAGACTGATTTTGCCGGCATACATTCCGCCCAGTGCCCCAATATCCAGATTTACCCCGCTGCCCTCGCTATGCAGCGGTGCCGCAGGATTGCCGTTGGCGTCTATCTGATTCTTGCCTGCGATTACGTTTATCTCATCCTGTGCCCAGATTTCTGCGTTAATATCTGCTGCATAGGCATAGATATCCAATTTGCTGGCAGGTGCATATTTGTACTGACCGGTTGCCTCGTCCAATACAGGCATGATACCTGCACCAGCTACATTTATCTTTCCTTTTTCTACAGTAAAGCCATTAAGAGTTCCGTCCGTGTTGATATTAGGCTTGCCTGTAGTAAGGACTGCTCGATCAACGTTGATAAAGCCTGCTCCATTGACATTAATGCCGTTGGGGTTGGCTATGATAAGGTTCGCCTTGCTGCCTGCTATTTCCATAAAACCGTTAAGGCTTGTAGCACCAGTGCCAGTTACCTCCTGCAGAATGGTCTTGGCTGCATTACCTGCCAGGTTAGCATTGACATTGACCTTGCCTGCAAGAGCTGTATCTACAGGCGCCTTTCCAGCATTATTATTGAATACAAGGCCTTCCTTGCCAACATTAAAGGAACCTGCCTTGTTATGGGACAAGCCTGCAGCATTAGGTGCTGCAATATCCACCACAGGGGCAGATGCCTTGGGAGCAGCAAAGGCAGTATAGCATGGCACTACTGCCTGCATCTGTAACGATACTATTATTGCATAAGCTATAAGCTTCTTTTTACGGCTTGTAAATCTTCCCATGATTACGCACTCCTTAAACCAAATCTAAATTATAGCCATGTGAGGCTGTCAAATCTGTGCTGTGAGAGTAAATCCGTATGTTCTGCTGTCGCAGGTAAATCCATCTGGTTTCTTTATAGGCCAGCCTACAAAAGCATCATAATTAAATATGCCTACCTGACCACGCATACCAATAGCTCCACCTACAAGCTCTGTACCTAAAAGATATTCAGTAGATGGGCCAGATACCTTGCCGTAGTCTATAGCAAGGTAAAACTGGTGTGGATAGTGTTCTATAGGCAGCCGGAGTTCGTTTCTGATAACGATACCATCTTCTGCAGACAAGGTCTGCTCTCCGTCAAAGCCACGTACACTGTACCAGCCACCAATGGAAAAATGCTCGCTTCCATAGATTCGCTGATCAGCCTTCTGTGCCCTTACTGTCAGATTGTACTGAGCATCATAGCCTTCACCCATAGAAACAGGTGCTATGAAGCTGGCGTTTAAAAGATACATATTGTATTGTGTTGTAGCTTCACCGCTCATGCCATCCGTCGGTCCGGCATCAGCAAACCACGGCAGACCCTTCTGCCATTTCAAAGATGTATCAAGTACGCTTGGTCCAAGATACTGTCTATGGTTAAAACCAGCCTGCATAGCAGTAGTCTTTTGTCTCTGAACCTCAATCTCTGTTCCATCTATGTAGCTGTGACGTGTCTTATGGACAAAACCAAGCTCAAAGTCCGTTTTATAAGTCCTGCCACGATTTACTAAATGAGTCCATGTAAGAGAAGTATTGGTAAATTCACCACTTGATACAAAGGGATTTACAGCATACTCTACAGTCTGGTGATAATCATTCTTACTGTGGCTGAAGCTAATCCTTTCGTTGCCGAAGGGAATAGAATAATACAAGCTGTTGGCACGGGTACCCTTCTTCTCACCAGACTGGGTAGCATCTTCATTCCAGCTTACATAGAACAAATCATTTGCTGAAAAAGGCTGTGACAGCTGAAAACCAGCAGTCATCTGAACCTTACCAGTCTCATCAGTACCAGAATTATCTACAGTTGCAAACAAACTCCACGGCTTGCTGCGTTTTACCTCTATCACTAGCTCACTTTCGCCTTCCTTAGCTCCTGGCTTTATCTTAATGTCTGCATTCTGATTAGATACATTATTGAAATTATCTATAGCCTGCTCAATGTCCCTGATATTAAGCAGCGAGCCTCTACCCATTGGCATTGCATTATGCCAGGTTCCCCATGCTTCTTCTTTAAAGCGGACATCTGAGATAATGCCAGGCATTAAAGTAAAGAACATCTTGCCATTGGACAGATCCTGCTGCTCAACATAGACACGGGTAGTTACATAACCACGATTCACGATTTCCGCATTAATGCGTCCCATGAGTTCGTTAATACCCTTAACGCCAATCTTTTGACCGTTAAAATTTGCAAGATATTGATTAATCCAAGCGAATTTATAGCCGAACTTTTCTGCCTTCAGAGAAAAATGCTTTACCAAAAAGGAGTTTTCTTCCTTAGGCAACAAAAAAACTTCTAAACTGCTGCCTTGCTGTTGTGTTTTAGTCATAGACTGACCAACACGATACTGCAATTCCTTTTCAGCACGTTTAGAAGCTTGTTCCTGTTCTTTTTGTTGTAATATCTGTTGCTGTTTTTGCACGAGATTATCCTGAGGCGCAGAATATACAGTACCTGCTCCCAGATTCAGGACACTTATAACAACCAAGAAAAATACCTGCGAATTCCATCTTTTCATAGCTCTATTCACCTTCACCCATATAGTCTCTTACAAAAGTAACAGCCATAAAATATTACAAAAACATCTGTATTCTTTTTTAGACTCATTATATCCCAGACAATTAAAAAAGTAAATAAGCTATTTTAATAACAACTCAAATTTTTACAGTTGCAGATAGCTAAAATACTGCTGAGCTGAAAAGTTTTAAAAAATTTGTTGACGGAAGTAGATAAGTTCTGTTTATTGAAGCAATTAGATGGTATAATATTCACAGCGCAAGCACCTCTTTCTGGTTATTGGTTTAGCAGATTAATTATACCAACTAAGTGGGGCTTGTGCTATTTTTATTTTTTCAGGGCTAATCCCAGTCGTGAGCTGCGTTTAAGCAATTTTTCATGTGGGAAGTTTGAGTAATTACATCAATGAAGAAGGATTAACCTGCTCACCATATTTCATAACCTCAAAATGCAGATGCGGACCGGTGCTGTAGCCAGTGCTGCCTACATAACCGATAACCTCGCCCTTTTTGACAAAGGAGCCTGCTTCCACCGCAAGACGACTCATATGTCCATAGGCTGTTTCATAGCCAAAGTCATGGCTCAGGCGGACATATTTGCCATAGCCGCCATACCAGCCGGACTGCTCCACATAGCCTGCTGCGCTCGCATATACAGGCGTGCCATAATCAACAGCAATATCAATACCCGGATGCCAGTCACGGCCATAGCCGCTGAACGGATTCGGACGACCGCCAAACGGCGAAGAAATATAACCGCCATCAGTCGGCCATTGGCTCGGCGTAACATCACGACGATAATTTTCGTTTTCAATAGCACCAATCAGCTTTTGCAAATCCTCAGCCTTCGCCTTGGCCTGCAGGCTGATATTTTTCTCCTGCTCCAGCATGACGTTCACTTCCGACGCAGAGCCTAAGCTTGCGCCGCCCTTGCCTGCATAAACAGAAGCGTCACTTTTCGGCGGCAGCTGCGCACCGCTTTTTTCCATCTGGCTGCGCACCTGGTCCTCGAGCTTAGACAGATAAGCGAGCTGCTTCTGATTCTTTTCGGCCATCTGCTGCAGCTCCTGAATCTTCTGCGCCTGCTCCTGCTTCGTCTGCTTATATTCTGCCAGCTCCTGCTTCTGCGCTTCGTTTTGGATAGCCATATGGCCCAAAACGCCAAGAGCAATGCCAAGAGCTACAATCACAGAGGCAATACCTGTAAAGGCATATTTGATATGTGCTTTTTTGACATGCTTGCGTGCAACATGCTGTCCATCTGCCGGAACCAGCCAAAAGGTGAAATGCTGATTGCCGCACCAGGCATTGCGAACTGCCAGATAGCGGGTACGAACACGGCCGGCCAGCTCAGCAAGCTTAGCCTCCACCTTATTTTTTATATCCAGCACAACATTCAGGGCGCGACGCTTATACATCTCTGCCTGAATTTTGGCTACAGCAGCAAGAACTGCTGCTCTTGCTCTGCCTTTTTCCCATAATAATAACAGCTCTTGGCGGCCTAGGGTATACACCTTTTCTGCCTGCTGCTGTGCTTCTGCCAATAAATTTTTAGCCACAGCCTTAGCCTCAGCTGCGACTGAAGCGGCCTGCTCTTGAAGCTTATTAAAAACTATCTGCGCTTTTGCTTTGCACTGCTCGATGATGGTTTGCAACATAAAAATACTCCTTCATGTGATGAAATGTCATTCTATATGTCTGATTTGCACAATTCAGGGTTAAATACAACTATTTAATTTTAATACTTTTCTAGTGATAAGTCAAATTTTACACGTTCGGGAGATTTTCCCCGGCTTAACGTTCCTGCATAGTTTATGTATTTTCTATATAGTCCCGACCACAACATAAATAAAAAATATATTGCTATTAGCACGTGTATTATTACAAATGTTTCCTGCTTGTAATAATAAAAAATCGACGCACTGCCTGCTGACAATGCGTCGAAAAAGCTCTTCAGAAAAAATTTTCAAGAAAATATAACATTTTTCCTAAGCTGCTTATTTATTTTTGGGTCCCAGACCGTATTTCTTCAGGTAGCGATACAGCGTTACACGGCTGACGTCAAGCATCGTCGCCAGCTTGCTGATATTGCCGCCGGCAGATTTCCAGGCAGCAATGAAGGCTTCCTTATCATATTTCCAGGAGCGCTCCAGCGTCTTGTCGCCAGGCAGCTTGATGTTTTCCGCTTCGATAATGCTGCCCGGAGTATGGAAGAATGCCTGCTCGATAACACCTTGCAGCTGCTTAATGTTACCGGGCCAGCTGCAGGAAAGCAGCAGGGAAACAGCCTCCGGAGAAAGGCGCTTCTGCGGCAGGTTATGCTGCGCAGACATCTCCACGAGGATGTGCGCTGCAATAACCTCAATATCCTTCACGCGCTCACGCAGAGGCGGTACGCGCATCGTTGTATCGAGCACCAGCTCGTACAGCTTACGCGAGAACAAGCCCTTATCAGCCAAACGCTTGAGGTTAGAGTCGCAGGCTGCGATTACGCGCACATCAAACATACGCGGCTTGCCGCCCTTTTCCTTCGAAGGCAGGCCGTGCAGCAACGCTTCAGCCAGCTTGTCGCCCATTTCCGACGGTAGCTTCTCTACCTCGTCGAGGAACAGCGTACCGCCCATAGACAGCTCCAGCTTACCTGCGGACTGCTGCTCGCCCTCATTTGTACCGAAGAACTCTGCCTCCAGCTCCTCAATCGGCGCATTGCGGCACTTCACAGCAATCAGCGGTGCAGCAGCGCGGGAGCTTGCCTGATGAATACCATGCGCCAGACGCTGCTTGCCCGTGCCAGGCTCGCCCTGCAGCAGGATATTATGCTCTGTTCTTGCTACGCGGCCAGCCTTATGCTGCAGCGCCAAAAACTCGCTCGTTTCGCCCACCATGCTGTACAGGCTGTAGCGGCTGCTGTAGCCTGTTGCATGGGCAATCGTCGTTTTCAAATCCTCGATAGACATGGACAGCACCAATGCGCTCTCCACCTCGCTGCCAACCTTAATCGGCATAACCGTGGTGATATCCTCATACGTTCTGTCCTGCGTAATCCAGGTAATCTCGCGGCGCTGCGTCGGCACGCCCTTAAGCGCCTTCTTCACAGGAATATGCTCATAGTTCAGGAAAACGTCCTCCAAGCGGTCGTGCCCGTCCAGACGCTTTCTGCCATTTTCGTTGCAATATTTTACGTCGCCGTTCTTGCCCAGCCAGTAAACAGTTACCGGCAGCTGCTCCATCATAATCTGGTTGATGCTCCAGGCCTCCAGCATGTTCAAATGCTGCTCGATGGAATACTTCATCGTCAGCAGCAGGCTCAGCAGCAAATCATAGGGCAGGTCATTCTGATCTAAGGAGAAGAAGGAGATAATGTAACGGATTTTGCCGTTGACGCAGATAGGTGCGCTGCAGGCATCACCGCTGTGGCTGTCCTTAATCCACATTTCCGGACCGAACATCAAAAACGGCACATTATGCTCACGCGCTACGCTGATGCTGGAGGTGCCAACATCCTCCTCCAATACGCGCATACCCTGAATATCCTCATAAATGCGCTGGAAGAAGGGCATAGCATAATTCTTGATAACATAGCCTGCTTCATCAATCAGCAGCATGCTCAGGTTATGAATATTAAAATGCTGCTTGCTCTGCTCATACAGGCCATCAACATATTTAACAATGAACTCATGTGTTTTCTGATGCTCGATAATTTCCTCACGGCTCAGCTTATTGATTTTCGGCATGGTCTCATGCGGCAGGTTCATCGCACGGCAGCGCTGCCAGCTTTCTGCAACCCAGGGATGCACGTTAGGGTCGATAATACCCTCGTCCATAAACCTTTTGTAGTAAGAAGCTAATTTGTCCTTATTTCTTCTCTCTCTGATCATCGTTAGTACCCTCCCCAACTGCTCAAGCAGTTATCTTTTTTATATCTCTCCATTCGTTACGAGCACGCGCCGCGCACCGTAATAACGAGTCTTCCAATAATCATCCTTTAATGACGATAAGATTACGCCCTTGGAAGAGGACGCACTCCAAAAATGCCCGGAACCGGCATAAATGCCTACGTGAGAGGCTCCGGGAAGATAGGTCGTGAAAAATACCAGGTCGCCGGGGCGCAGCTGCCTTTGCGTCACAAACACACCCTTGAGCGCCTGCTCGTCTGCCAGACGCGGCAGCGCAGCCTTGCAGTCCTTAAAAACATACTGCACATAGCCGGAGCAGTCAAAGCCCTTCGGCGTTGTGCCGCCAAAGACATAGGGCACGCCCTTATACTTGGCCGCCCTGCTGACGATGTCCTTGCCCTGCACCTTCTGAATACCTTCCTTTTGCGTAAAGGCCTCCCAGGTCAGCTTGCGGTAGGTCACATCATCCAGCTCGCCGTGCGCCTTGAGGCTATGCTTCTTCTGAAAGCTTTTCAGCGCATCGGTCGTCGCCTGCGTCATTTTGCCGCTGGGACGCTCGTCGCTAAAGCCCAGCACGTTCAGCTTCTGCTGTGCAACCTTCAGCCGCCAGTTACTCTGCTGCACGGTGGTCTTCTGCTTATCCTGTTTTTTCTGCTGCTTTGGCGTAGCAGTCTTTTTCGCTGCTTTGGCAGGCTTCTCCTTTTGGACTTTAGCAGGCTTAGCCGTCTGCGCCTGCGGCGCAGCGGCGGCAGGCTTATCCTCACTGCTTACGGCAGACGCAGGCTT
>JAIHZV010000283.1 GCA_022718015.1 Phascolarctobacterium sp.
ATGAAGTGAGCTGTGGCAGCTGCGCGTTAGGGCGTGGCTGCCGCTTTACGTTTGGGTGGAACGCAAAAAGCCGCACTCGGAGCGTGCGGCGGGGGGTTTAAAAAATATCACTATGTGAGCCAGTTCTTGCTAAAGATAGAACCAGCACGTCATCATAAATTTGATAGACAAGTAACCAATCAGGAAGAATGTGGCATTCTCGAAAATTAGCCCAGTTTCCACTTAATGGATGATCTCTGTTTTCCGGAGGTAAGGGTTCTGCGTTTGCAAGTTTTTGGACAATATCCTCAAGCAGTTTTACAGGCAAATTTCTTTTTAATGCTAACTTATAGTCTTTTTTAAACTTGTTGGTTACTTTGACAGTATATTTGGGTTTCATTTATTCAGATCAGCAAAAAGCTCGTCTAAATCAGTATAGCCCTTAACAGAAGGATCTTTAGCAATTCTTTCTGCTTCCAGCATAGCTGCAATAGTTTCCTGGTTAGGCTTATTAAGAGAAATAGCAAAAGGAATACGTCCTTCTCTAACAGCTTGGCGTACAAAGATGCCTAAGGCTGTAGAAAGATTTAATCCAAGTTCAGAAAATAATGCTTCGGCCTGAGTCTTTAATTGGCTGTCCATACGGATAGTTACATTTGTTGTAGTTGCCATAATATCAACTCCCTTCAAGTGCATTATAATTCATTTGCACGTGAAATGCAAGTGTAATTATTATGAAGCCTATATTTCATTGTACGTTTGGGCAAAAACTATCCCCACATATAACCCATGATTTTATGCAGTCTGCATCTTGTCCAACTCCCTTTCCTTATGCTATAATTATTTAGTTATAAAGAAATAACGGTATGCCGTGAGCTGATAAGAAAATTTTAAGAAAAGAGGTAATGGAGATGACGAATGGATTTGCTGCCTTGAAGGTATGCGCACATACAGTAGAACAGCTGCATAAGATGGGTATTAACAAGCCGATGCCGGTGCAGGAGCAGGCTATCCCTGCTTTATTCGCAGGCCGCGATGTTATTGCCCGCGCGCAGACGGGTACAGGCAAGACTCTGGCCTTCCTTGTGCCGCTGGCCGAGAAGATTGATACGAGCAAAAGCTATGCGCAGGCTCTGGTTATCACGCCGACGCGTGAGCTGGCACAGCAGATTGCTACGGAGATGAAGAAAATCCTTGGCGAAAGCGAGATTAAGGTGCTGGCTGTTACTGGTGGCCGCGATTTTGAAACGCAAAAGTATAAGCTGGAGGGCCGCAGCCATGTGCTTATTGGTACGCCCGGCCGTTTGCTGGACCATATACGCAAGGGCAACACTGATTTGGGCGGCGTGAAGTATCTTGTTTTGGACGAGGTGGACGAGATGCTGCAGCAGGGCTTTATGGATGAGGCACTGGACCTGATTGCTATGACTGCGCCTGTGCACCAGACTATGCTGTGCAGCGCTACGCTGTCCGAGGAGGTGCGCAAGCTGGGCCGCAAGCTGACGAAGAACTGCGCGCTGATTGATATTAATCCGGATAAGGCGACTGTGGATAAGATTAAGCAGATTTGCCTGAAGACGACGGACGAGTATAAGAATAAGGCTGTGGCTGCGCTGATTGACCGCCTGAATCCTTATCTGATGATTGTGTTCTGCATGAGCAAGGAGCGCACAAAGGAGCTGGGTGACTGGCTAGGCATGCAGGGCTATAACGTCGATGTGCTGCATGGCGAGATG
>JAIHZV010000029.1 GCA_022718015.1 Phascolarctobacterium sp.
TCTAAAAGCTCCGGCAGCGTTTCGCCCTCCGGCGCCTTGAGCACCAGCGGAATGCTGCGGATGGTGCGCACATTCGCCGTAACATTCTCACCGACTGTGCCATCGCCACGCGTAGCCGCACGCACCAGCCTGCCATTTTCATAAATCAGGCTGCACGCCAAGCCATCAATCTTCGGCTCCATGACGTATTCCACCCTGCTGCCCTCCGGCAGACCACCCTTCACGCGTTCATCAAAGGCACGCAGCTCCTCTGCCGAAAACACGTTGCCAAGGCTAAGCAGCGGCTCCAGATGGCGCACCTCGGTAAACTGCGAGGACGCACGGCCACCCACGCGCTGCGTCGGTGAATCGGCAGGCACGCTGTCAGGATACTCTGCTTCAATTTCACGCAGACGCACCATCATCCTATCATACTCGGCATCAGTAATCTCGGGCGCGTCCAGCACGTAATATAAATATTCATTATGACGGATTTCCTTGCGCAGGCGCTCTGCCTCCGCCAAATCCGCTGCTCTTGTATCGGCAAATAAATCCATTTCTGCCATAATTCTCTCTCCTAAACCTCAGTCAAGCCTGCTTTATTTACAGCATCAGATTTTTTCCAGCACTGCGTACTTCGTCAGCAGACTGCGGATGCCGCCACCGGCAAAGGCCACCTTGACCTCTTGTCCGCCCTCGTCATCCTTCGCGCTGACAATCGTGCCCGCGCCCCATTTTTTATGGTTAACCTTATCACCAACGTTAAAGCGTGCCACAGCACCTTCTGTCTTCGGCGTAAAGCTTTCCTTCGGCTGCAGGAACCAGTTGCCTGCGACAACCTTCGCCTTCGGCTTCGGCGCTACATCACGCAGCACTACGCGGCGCTGCACCTCCGGGCGCTTATAGGTATCAATAAGCGTATCCGGAATCTCCTTAATAAAGCGCGACTCCGGATAGAACATCGGCTGACGACCATAGAGCATACGCATCTTGCTGTTGCTGATGAACAGATGCTTCTCCGCACGCGTAATGCCTACATAGCACAGGCGACGCTCCTCCTCAATCTCGTTTTCGTCGAGCAAAGTGCGTGCGTGAGGAAAGATGCCCTCCTCCAGACCAACGAGGAACACCGTCGGGAATTCCAGACCTTTAGCAGAATGCAGCGTCATCAAGGTCAGCGCATCATCGCCCAGCTCCGCATCATCAATATCCGCTACCAGCGCAACATCGGACAGGAAGCCCTCCAGCGTTGCCTCCTCACCGTCACGCGCAGATTTTTCAGCAAAATCCTCTGCTACACGCAAAAACTCCTGCAGGTTTTCGATACGGCTCTTATCCTGCGGACTATCGCTGCTCTCCAGCTCTGCCAGATAGCCTGTTTTATCCAAAATATCCTCTATGAGCTGCTTCACCGGCGCCTCGGCAGCCTCGCCCATCAGGTCAAAAAGAATCTCGCTCAGCTCATCCAGCTTATTAGCAAAACGGCTGCTGAGTCCCGGAACATCTCCGGCATTCGAAACCACCTCGAACAGGCTCTGCTCGCTGCCTGCAGCATAAGCCTGCAGCTTGCCCAGCGTCGCATCACCGATACCACGGCGCGGCACATTGATAATACGCAACAGCGACAGGCTGTCATGAGGATTAAAAATCAAACGCAGATAAGCGAGAATATCCTTAATCTCCTTGCGCTCATAGAACTTCAGCCCGCCGACCATGCTGTAGGGAATACCGCTCTTAATCAGCGTTTCCTCGAAAACACGCGACTGCGTATTGGTGCGGTAAAGCACAGCCATATCGCCCAGCTTAGCGTTTTCCTTCTGCTGCAGCTCCTGCACACGCTCAACAACGAAGCGCGCCTCGTCATGCTCGTCTGTCGCTTCATATCTGGTAATCAGCGAGCCTGTATTATTATTCGTCCACAGACTTTTCGGCTTGCGTCCGGTGTTATAGTCAATCACGGCATTCGCTGCATCAAGAATAACCTGCGTGCTGCGGTAGTTCTGCTCGAGCTTCACCATTTTTGCTTCCGGATAATCCTTTTCAAAGTCCAAAATATTGCGGATATCCGCACCACGCCAGCCATAAATGCTCTGGTCGGCATCGCCCACCACGCAGATATTATGATGCTTAGCCGCGAGAATTTTCGTCAGCAGATACTGCGCATGGTTGGTATCCTGATACTCGTCGACCATAATATAATCAAATTTATCCTGATACTTGCTGCGTACCTCTTCGTTCTCTTTAAACAGGCGCAGCGTCAGCAGCAGCAGGTCATCGAAATCGACAGCGTTATTGGCCTCCAGCTTCTTTTGATAAGCAGCATAAATCTTTGCCACCTGCTGCTCATGAAATTCGCCTGCTGCCTGCGCAAATTCGCTTGGCGTTTGCAGCGCGTTCTTCGCGTTGCTGATATAGTTAAGAATCGTCGTATCCTTAAAGCGCTTGTCGTCAAGGTTCATCTCCTTGAGCACCTGCTTGATGATATTCTTCGTATCCGTCGTATCATAAATAGCAAAATTGTTGCTGTAGGTGCCCAGCTTATCGATATCATAACGCAGCACACGCGCACAGAAGGCGTGGAAGGTAAACAGCCACACGCTTTGCGCAGCTGCGCCGGCAATGCGGTCCACACGCTCGCGCATTTCTCTGGCGGCCTTATTCGTAAAGGTAATCGCCAAAATGCGGTAAGGACGCACGCCCTGCTGCAAAAGATGCGCAATACGGCAGGTCAGCACCTTCGTCTTGCCGCTGCCTGCACCTGCCAAAATCAGCATCGGTCCATTAATAGTCTGTACTGCTTCTATTTGTTTTGAGTTCAATCCCTGCATAGTATCTGTCATTAGTCTGCTTCCTCCATATCCTCCCGGAATACCCTGTATCCCAGCCTAAATAAAAAACATCATTAGCCATTATATTATAACACAAAAAAGGCTCCTTAGGCGACCATCTATCCATAGCAAAATGCTAGGAAAATTATTGAGTGCAGTCTGCCAATATGTTAGAATATAAGCATCCTGTTAAGAAAAGAGGCTTATATATGGCTAAAAATAAAGCATTCGTTCCTGCTGAGGATTTAAGCAAATTATGGCGTGCCCTTATCGAATTCGATATGCTCCAGCCCGGTGACCGCATTCTCGTTGGTCTCAGCGGCGGCAAGGACAGCATGCTGTTAACCGCTATGCTCGCAGAAATCAAAAAATATTCGCCGATTCCCTTCGAGCTTGCCTGCTACACCGTCAACGGCATGTTTGCACCCAATTTTCCCAAGGCCGAGCTGGAGGAATTCTGCGCTCGCTTCGGCCTTACGCATTACAGCGACGACGTCAACGTAATGGAGGCGCACGCTAAAAAGGGTGGCAGCCCCTGCTTCACCTGCGCCTACTTCCGCCGCGCTGCCACCAACCGCCGCGCGAAGGAGCTGGGCTTCAACAAGGTGGCGCTCGCCCATCATAATGACGATGCCGTAGAAACATTTTTCATGAATCTCATGACCAGCGGCCAGCTGCGCACCTTTCTGCCGGTAACACCGCTGTCGCGCAGCGGCATCACCGTACTGCGTCCGCTGCTCTATTACCGCGAAAGCGAAATCCGCGAGCTCGTCGCCAAGCTCGGTCTGCAGCCTATCAAAAACCCCTGCCCCTACGACGGCCACACCATGCGTCAGGATATCAAGGAGCATATCGCCAAGCTCGACGCGCTCTATCCTGATGTTTATGACCATCTGGCCGCCGCTATGCGCTGCAACGACAAGCAGGAGCTGTGGCCGGAAAAGCCAGGCAAGGAGCTGCTCGGCAAATTTCATGCCTTCTGGGGACGCAAGAAAAATATATAATAATTTTCTGAAATTTCCTGTTGATTTTTTCCTCCTCCTTTGCTATAATAATTACAACAGCTGTTGGAATTTACTGAAAGTTCAAGGAGGATATAACATGCTCAACATAGGCACTGTGAAATGGTTCGATCCGCTTAAAGGCTATGGCTTTATTGAACGCCGCAGCGGCGAAGACGTTTTCGTCCATTTCAGCGCTGTAAAAACTCATGGCTATCGCTGTCTTGATTCCGGTCAGCGAGTTTCCTATCAGCTGGCCAAGGGCAAAAATGGCCTGATGGCAATCAACGTCACACCGCTTGCCTAAAACAAGCTGTGTATAAATTATCTCTTATTTCTTTTCCTATTTCTTTGTAAGAGGGAAAAAAGACCTTCCGTCCGATGTCAAGACAGAAGGTCTTTTTCTATGTCCAAATTTTATTTTTTCTTGCTGCTCTGCGGCTTAGCATCGTTGGCGTTAGCCAGCGGTGCCCATTCACGCAGCATATCCGCACAGGCCGAAGCATATGCTCCGGCGCTGCCGAACGCACCTGCGTCCTGCTGATACAGGCGCAGCACCTGAATATCATCATAATAAATATCAGCAGTGCTGCCATTATCATGGACTACAAAATGATTCGGGTTAATCGTTCCGCGCTGGCGTACCTGCCACAGGCCGCCTGCCAGCATATAGGCACGGTACTTTGCCTTCGTATTGCCGATGCTCTGGCTGATATTAAAGCTCCAGCTGCCCTCCTTGACAGTCGCATGGTTATCGTCGGTAACAACAACATCCGGATGGATATTGTACTCCTTGAGCTGCTTCATCACGCGTTTCACGCGCTCCTCCGGCTCCGGATGGCTGCTGAACAAGCCATACTTAGCGCCGCCGCCCTGCTTCGACAAATCATCAAGCTTCCACACCGTAATCAGCATGCTATACGGATTAAAGCCGGCAGCGATAGAGTTTTTCACACCCTCCTTATCTGCACCGCGCTCGTCAGTACGGCTGTAGCCGGCAAAAAGTGCCTGCTGCGCTGCCTGTACAAGGCCCATGCCCTGTCCCTTCGTCGCTACAATAAGTATCAGCGAGGTCCACATCTGCTTTTCAATCGCATTCACCGTATGCTTTTTCGCTACGTGGCCAACCTCATGGCCTAAAACACCGGAAAGCTCGGCATCCGTCGGCATATAATCGATGAGTCCCTTATAAACGTAGATGAAGCCGCCGGGACAAGCCAGTGCATTGACCTCATTGCAGTTCAGCACCTTGAAGGAATAGGTCAGCTCATCGCGGCCGCACACCTTCGCCAGCCTTTGACCGATATTATTCACGCGCTCCTGCAGATACGGGTCCTGCAGCACGCCATACTTCGCCTCCAGCGACTGTGCCGTCTCGCGCCCCATCTTTATTTCATCCTCAAGGCTAATCATCCCTGCCTCTGCCTGCTGTCCGCCAACAAAGAAGCTGCAGGCCATGAACACGGTCATCAAAAAACGTAATAGTATCTTCCTCACTTTATGCTCCCTTCTGCCCTCAGGCTCACAGCACAGCCTTTGCCGCTCTAAGCTCTGTAAGCTGCTCTTCACTATAGCCAAGCTCACGCAAAACCTCCTGCGTGTGCTCGCCTAAGCGCGGCGCACGGCGTGTAATTGCACTCTGCGCGTCACTGAACTTTACCGGACCACCAAGGTAATGCAGCCTGCCCAAATCGCAGTCTGCCTCCTGCACGATGTCCTCCTGCTGCGTCAGCTCGCTCTGCAGTGCCTCCTCCAAGCTGCACACAGGCGTCACGCAGAACTCCGCGCCGCCGATAAGCTCCAGCCATTCGGCCTGCGTTTTCTCGGCAAGCTTCTGCTCCAGCAGCTGCAGCAGCTCGTCCTCATGCACAAAATCATACTGCCGCTTTTCCAGCTCCGGACATTCTATTAAATCACAGAAGCGCTGCCAAAACTTTGGCTCAATCGTGCCGACCGTCAGGTAACGTCCGTCCTTCGTGCGGTAGATATTATAATAATGAGCGATACGGCCAAAGGGCTTTTCGCCCGTCTCCGCGCAGCCCCACAGCGCACTTGCGCCTGTGACCTGCATAGACAGCGCTGTCGCATAAAGATTTACATCAAGCCACTGTCCCTCGCCGCTGCGCTCACGCGCAAACAGCGCCATACTGATAGAACTCAGCGCATTCAGCCCGCTGCCAATCGCTGAAACCTGCACCTCAGAAACACAGGCACGGCCAATATCATCAAGGCTGTTGAGTCCGGCCAGGCCGATAACATTCAAATCATGCGCCGGCTTGTGGCACTTCTGCCCAAAGCCTGTAATCGAGCAGTAAACAAGCCGCGGATTGATTTTATGCACTGTCTCGTAATCCAGACCATAACGAGCCAAATAGCCTGGACGGAAGCCCTCCAGAAAAACGTCCGCCTCTGCCAAAAGCTTCAAAAGCAGCTCTCTGCCGCCCTCGGCCTTCAGATTCAGCGCCACGCCACGCTTATTTCTGTTCAGCATCAGATGCCAAAAGCTCATGCCCGGCTCCTTCTCCGGCCAGAAGCGACGCGTCGCATCCCCTGCCAAATCCTCTATTTTTATAACATCGGCGCCATAATCACCCAAAAGCATACCGCAGTATTGTCCAGGCAGCCACTTAGAAAAATCTATTACCTTTACGCCCTCCAAAAGCTTCACCAGTATCACTCCTTATCTATATTCAGACCAGTTTGTATAAATATTCTACAAAAACACTGCTAATTCCTCTCTAAGTATTTGAAAATTTCCGGTTCAATGCTATAATAGTTAGGAGCAAGCTTACACTAACTCAAAATTTTAAAGCGAGGTATTTTTTATGCAAACTCGAAAGCTCACATCTGCCGCACTGCTCGTGGCCATCGGCACGCTGAGTGCGCATTTGATTTATATTCCGGCAGGCATTGCCAAATGCTTTCCGGTACAGCACGCCATCAACGTCATGGGAGCAGTGCTGCTCGGCCCTGACTATGCCGTAGCCATCGGCTTCCTTATCGCCTGCCTGCGCAATATGCTGGGCACAGGCTCGCTGCTCGCCTTTCCGGGCAGTATGATTGGCGCTCTGCTTGCAGGACTGGCCTACAAGCGCTTTGCCACTATTCCTGCGGCTATGGCCGGAGAAATTTTTGGCACAGGCATTATCGGTGGCTTCGTAGCCTGGATTATGGCAACGCTGCTGCTGGGCAGCAAGGCCGCAGCCTGGTTCTTCATCCCGCCCTTCCTCGTCAGCACTATCGGCGGCAGCATTATCGCCGGACTGCTGCTCAAAGGCGGTCTGCTCAAGCAGTTTTCTGGCAGCAAGGCGGACAAATGATGGATTTTTCACAAATAGTCAACTGGCTGCTCTATGCGTTCAGCGGTCTTTGCTTTGGCATTTTCGCTTCACGCTACAGCGTGCTTTCAGCCGTCCATATCAAGCAAAAATATCATGAAGAAGGCCTGGCCTGTATCTTCGGCTGCCTGCCGCAGCTGCTTTTCATCATTACTACGTTTTTTCTTTTTCCTACGTGGTTTATCAGCAAAACCCCAACCGGCGGCTTCTTTTACTACGCAGTTCTGGCCTACTTTTTCAGCAAAGGTATGCGCCTAAATAACACTAAAAAATAAAGCAGGTGAAACTAATGACCCACACCCACAATCACACCCTTCCCCTTCCCGGTCATGAAAACGAAAAATATATCCAGCCTATGGCAGATATTTTTAAAGTGCTCAGTGACCCGACACGTATCCGTATTCTCTCCCTACTTGCGCACGAGGAAATGTGCGTAACCTGTATTGCCGAAGCACTCAACATGACGCATTCTGCAATTTCGCATCAGCTGCGCCTTCTGCGTGCAACGAACCTCGTTAAGTTCGTCAAGGACGGCAAGGAGGTTATCTATTCTCTCGATGATGCGCATGTGCTCAGCCTTTTTGACCAGGCACTTGACCACGTAAAGCATAAGCTGGGATAACACAATACAGAAACACTTAAAGCCCGAAAGCCGGCAGTCAATGCCAGTTTTCGGGCTTTAATATTGTCCGCTTTCTATTTCGCAGTCAGCTCTCTACTGTTTTTTCGCATTGAGCCAGACTCTGATAATCTCGCTCTTTGAGCTGGCTGTCCAGCCTAAATCATCCACAGGCACGCTGATGTTGCCGAGCAGCTCACGCCGCCCGTCATTATACGGATATTTTTTTACATGCCAGATATAGTGATAGCCGTTGGCAGGCAAAAGCTCCATCCCCTCGTCGCTCATGAGATAATCGAGGAAGGCACGCGCCTCCTCCACATGCTCTGCGTTGCGCATAATCGCCGCGCAGGTCAGCATATTACGGTTAGCGTCCTTCACCACAGTAGCAAAAAGATGCGAATGCTGCCGCTCCAGACGCAAAGCATAATCAAGCGGCACCACAGCCACAGTTTTTTTGCCAATATATACCTTGTCGACTGCTTCACCAAAGCCTGACGTATACTCAGGCTCTTGCGCATTAAACCTGCCAGCATAGGCCAGCGCCTCATTCTTGCCGCGTAGTTGCCACAGCGAGGTTATCATGCCGTAGCTCGCGCCGCCAAGATTAAAGTCTGCCAGTACGATTTCATCCTTCAGCTGCGGCGCCAGCAGCTCCTCCATGCTCTCCGGTGCATAAAGGCCATAGGCATGCAGATTATTTTTGTTGCTCAAAAAAGCAATATAGCTCAGATACAGGCTCGTCCACTGTCCTGTACGGTTGCGCAGCTCCGCCGGAACCTTATAGGCCTCCTTGACGATATAGGGCTGCAGAATCTTCTGCTCATCGGCGAGGAAATACTCCTCCGACGTACCGCCCAGCCAAACATCGAACTTATTTTGGCGCAGATAATCAAGACGCTCCTTCTGCGTACCGGCAGGGAGATAGCTGATTTTCACCTTTAAGCCTGTCGCCTTGCTATAGTTTTCGGCAAACAGCTCGGTTAATTTCTTGCCCATACTGCTGCAAAGCATAAGCTGCTTCGGCTGCGGTGCCTGCTCCTGACCGCAGCCTGCCAGCATCACTAAAAGCAGCAGCAGGGCTATGCTTTTAAAAAATATATTTCTATGCATCATTGTTCCGCCTTTCTCCTGCTATTATAGCATGAAAAGCCATGATATACAAAAGGACGCCTGCCAAGCAGACGTCCCTTACATTTTCTCTTAGTTTCTATCGAAAACCATAACTCTGTCAAAGTCCAGATATACCTTGGAGCCATCAGGAATAGCGTTCAAATCTGCACCCTTCACGATAACGCGAATATCATGACCATGTACATTTACACGGTAATCAACAGCATCGCCAAGATAGAAGCGGTGCGTAAGCTGGCCCTCTACCTGACCGCCACTCAGCGACATAGTAATGTTCTCCGGACGAACGGCAATCGTAGCCTCGCCAGTAATCTTGCTGTGATTCGGGAAGGAAACATTGCTGCCCTTCAGGAATACGCGGTCGCCCTTAACCTCGCCGTCGATGAAGTTAACCAGACCGATAAAGTCCGCAACCATCTTGTTAGCAGGCTTGGTATAGATTTCATGCGGCGCACCAATCTGCTGCACAACACCCATGCTCATAACAACAACGCGGTCACTCATAGCCATTGCTTCACCCTGGTCATGGGTTACATAAACAACGGTAATGCCAGTTTTCTTTTGAATTTCCAAAATTTCAAAGCGCATGGACTCACGCAGCTTCGCATCCAGGTTGGACAGCGGCTCGTCAAGAAGCAGCAGGCCCGGCTGTGCTACCAGCGCACGTGCCAGCGCAACACGCTGCTGCTGGCCACCGGAAAGCTGATTAGGATAACGCTTGCCATATTCACCCAGATGTACAAGCTCCAGCATTTCCTGAACACGACGTTCACGCTCAGCCTTGTCTACCTTTTGGATTTTCAGCGGATAGCCAACATTTTCAGCTACAGTCATGTGCGGCCAAACTGCATAGGACTGGAATACCATGCCGATGTCGCGTTTTTCCGGCGGAGTAAAGCTGCTCTGGATAGAAGAGCTTACACAGTGGTCGCCGATATAAATTTCGCCCTCAGTTGCGCGTTCAAAGCCTGCAATCATACGCAGAGTCGTGGTCTTGCCGCAGCCGGATGG
>JAIHZV010000284.1 GCA_022718015.1 Phascolarctobacterium sp.
GTTTCTTCTTCCTGCATATCATCAGCCTCATCGGTAGTTTCTTCATCAGCGGCATTATCCTCAATATCGGCATCGCTGCCGCCACCACCACCGCCGCCGCCGAACAGCGAAACCTCGACTATGTTATCTGCAGGCGGACGCGAGATATTAAACAGGCCGACAAAGCTTACGAAAAGTAAGATAAAAATATGTGTTACGATAGAACCGATAAGACCGATTCTACTGCGTTGACCAGAATTCATTATTTACCAGCTCCATCCGTTGCCAAACCAAAGCGGGTAATACCTGCGCCTTTAAGTTTATCAATAAGTTCAATAACACGACCGTAATCAACATCCTTGTCTGCTCTGATAACGATAGCAAAACGAGGATTATTTTTTTGCTCGATAGAAGCCTGGGTTGTTAAGGATTGTATATCCGTCGGCGCATCGCCAAGATAAAGCTTGCCGTCATTTTTCAGGGATACAGCAAAGGTTGTCGTTGTATCCGTAGCAGCATGGGCTGCCTGCGGCAGTTTTACAGGGATAGTCTTGAGGTCGATCATGTACATCGTGCTGAGCATAAAGAATACCAGCAGGAAGAACATGATATCAATCATCGGGATGATGATAAGCTCCGGGGCTTTTCTATCACGTACATTGCGCAGCTGCATTATTTACCACTCCTTGTTTCTGCTTCGAGAAGCGCACTGAAGCATTGTTCCATATCGGTAATCATATTGTCCATACGATGAGCGAAATAGGAGTGTGCGCACAGGGCCAAAATAGCAACGCAAAGGCCGGTAGCCGTAGCGATAAGTGCTTCGCCGATACCGCCGGTGATAGCGATAGGAGCGCCTGCTTCCAGATTAAAGATACTGAAGGCGCCGATCATGCCGACGATGGTACCCAAAAGGCCCAGCAGCGGAGCCATAGTAACGACGATGCTCAAATAGTCGAGCTTGTTTTTTAATTTAGCAATGAAAATACCAGCCTGGCTTTCCAGAAAAGCTTTTTGCTGTTCTCTGCCGCCAGTGATTTTGGCTGCATCAGCAACGATTTTTGCGCATTCGCCGTTGGCTGTCTCTGCTAATTGCAGAGCCTCAGCTTTTTCGTCGGTGCGCAGCAGAGCACAATATTTGGCAGCAAAAATTTGGCCGCTGTCCTCAGCCTTGTAGAAAAGAAAACGCTCAATAGTAATCGCGATGACTGCAATTGAGCAGAAAAGCAGCGGCCACATAACCAGACCGCCCTTGTGAAAATACATGATTGTTTGTTGAATTGCTTCCATGAAGTGCCTCCTAAATTTACTCATCAAAAATTTTTTGGCAGCCAATGCTACCGCAGCTTGCTGCAAGAAGTGTTACAAGCTGAACAGATTAATTCATAGTATATATTATCATTATGCAAAAAGCAAGAGAAAAGAGGAAAGTTGTGGAAAAAATTTGACAGGGAGGAAGATGATGCTAGATATTGTTGTTGCAAAAAAGTAGTATCAGAGTAAGAAAAGCTTTTATTGAAAAAACTTTAGGATAAGTAGTTTGTGAGTAGTTAATGAAACTTCACGCGAATTAGTAAGCATACTTGACGTAAAGAAATGCTTATGCTATAATTTTTCGTGAAAAATATAATTACATATTGAATGTGTATATAATCAAATATTATGAAGCTATCAGGTGTCGCAAGACTTAATAAGTAAGCAGGTGCAAGGCCTGCGCTGTCACG
>JAIHZV010000285.1 GCA_022718015.1 Phascolarctobacterium sp.
CCAGCACGCCAGCGCCTTCGCCCATAACAAAGCCATCACGCTTTTTGTCGAACGGGCAGGATGCAGCCTGCGGATTTTCGTTGTTAGTGGACAGAGCCTTCATGTTAGCAAAGCCAGCAATAGCAATCGGGGAAACAGCTGCTTCAGTGCCGCCAGCCAGCATTACGTCAGCGTCGCCATATTGGATGCTGCGCAGAGCATCACCGATGCAGTTGGTGCCGGTAGCGCAAGCGGTTACGATAGCAGTGTTAGGACCCTTCAGGCCGGTTGCAATAGCAATCTGGCCAGCGGACATGTTCGGAATCTCCATCGGGATGAAGAACGGGCTGATTTTGGAAGGACCTTTGGAACCCAGCTTCAGGGATTGCTCCAGGAAGGTATGGATGCCGCCGATGCCGCTGCCAACGCACACGCCGCAGCGCAGGGGATTTTCTTTGGTCATATCCAGCTTAGCATCCTCGATAGCCAGCTTAGCAGCAGCAACTGCAAAGTGGGTTACGCGATCCATGCGTTTGCCTTCTTTTTTGTCGATGAAAGCGGTGTAGTCAAAATCCTTAACCTCACCAGCAATTTTTACGTTGAAATCAGTAGTATCAAATTGGGTAATAGGGCCAATGCCAGATTTACCAGCAACCAGATTGCTCCAGAAGGCTTCCTTACCGATACCGATAGGAGTTACAGGGCCAACGCCAGTTACTACAACTCTTCTTTTACTCAAAATAGTTCACCTCGTACTTAAATTTTTGCAACTTCTTCTTTTATGCGCCTGAAAATTTCTTTTACAGGCAGGATTTCTTTAATCTTCCACATATTGGCACCGGTGAAGACCAGGCCGGTTTCCACATCACCCTGCTGTGCACGTGTCAGCGCTCTGATGATACAGAAGCTGTGCGTGCAATGCTTCAGGCACAAGTCACAGGTAGTGGGTTTGGGAGCTCTATTTTCTAAAGACAACTGTGCAAAGGGATTGCGGATAGCGCGGCCCTTATAACCAACAGGACTGTCGATCTGCACAACATCTTCTTTAGTCATTTTCAGATAAAATTCTTTTAAAGCAGGTGCGCCGTTGGATTCCTCACTGGCAGCAAATCTGCTGCCCATCTGCACACCGCTCGCGCCCAGCTTAATCAGCTCTGCGACATCCTCGCCGCAAACTGCACCGCCGGCAGCAATAACAGGTATATTAACGGATTTAACAATCTCCGGAAGTATCTCTTTGATAGATTGCTGGGTTCCAAGATGACCGCCAGCCTCCGTGCCCTCTACAACAATTGCAGACGCACCAAGCTTTTCAGAAATCTTAGCCAGCTTAACGGAAGAAACAATAGGCACAACCTCTACGCCATATTTACGTCCGACGGCAAAAATATCTCTTGAAAAACCGGCGCCGGCTACGATTACATCTATTTTTTCTTGTGCGGCAGTAGTGATAAGGCCTAAAAATTCTCTTGCAGCAAACATAGCATTGATACCAATGATGCCTTTGCCTCCGGTCAGCTTACGTGCCAGACGGATTTCAGTACGAAGCTCCTCAAAGCTCATACCGGATGCGGCAATAAGACCAACACCGCCTTCTTTAGCTACAGCAGCTGCCAGTCGGGCTGTAGACAGCCTGATAGCCATGCCTCCTTGTACAATCGGTACTTCTGCAACAAGCTTACCGATTTTCAGCAC
>JAIHZV010000286.1 GCA_022718015.1 Phascolarctobacterium sp.
CTTTAAATGTAAATTCACATATAAATTTTTTGGCGATATACAAAAGTCGGCTCTGGCGAAAGCTGAGGCCGGCGGAGATTAAAGCAAACTGCGACAGTATTACCGGCAGATTTTTATGATTTGGCCTAGCTCTTTCAAGACAAAATGCTAAAAAATCCTAAAAAATTCCCCTCTTCCTACCAGAATTTGCCATTTCGGGTAGGGACAAACCACCCTCGATATGCTATTCTGTCCTCAGAGCAAAGGAAAAACAACTTGTTCTTCTTGCTTTTCCTACCATACCAAACGGAGCAGGTACTGCAAAAACCAAAATGAAACAAGGCAAATTTTGGCAGAAAGCAGCACAAGCCTCCGTAAGGTAAAAAACACTTTACTTGCAGAGGAGGGAATTCTCATGAAAAAAACTTTAGTACTCGCAATGGCAATGGCTTTGGGCGTAACCGCATCCGCTTATGCTGCTAACCCGTTCTCCGACGTTCCGGCAGGTCATTGGGCATATGATAGCATCAGCAAGCTGGCAGCTGCAGGCGTAATCGAAGGCTACGGCGATGCCACCTTCGGTGGTGACAAGCTGATGACTCGCTATGAAATGGCTCAGATTGTTGCCAAAGCAATGGCAAAGGGCGCTGACGTTGACAAGCTGGCAGCTGAATTTGCTGACGAGCTGGACAACTTGGGTGTGCGCGTAGCTAATCTGGAGAAAAAAGCTGATAATGTAAAGGTAACCGGCGAAGTTCGCTTCCGCTATGTAAATCAAGATGGCGCAATGTATAAACAAATCGTTCCACCTGGTGTAACTGGTGTATCTGGAGTATTGGGTAATGATTCCAATCATGTGGCTGATATCCGTTCCCGTATCTGGGTGAATGGCACTATTAACGATGACTGGACCTATACCGGCATGCTGGAGAACACTCAGAACCTGAGCGATAATGCAGGCAACGAAGATACCAAATTCCAGCGCGCTTATGTAGACGGTAAGCTGGGCGGCGTAGCAGTACGTGCAGGTCGTTACAATCTGGTGATTGCTGACGGCAACGTTTATGATACCCGTGCTGACGGTCTGGAACTGACTTATGGCAATAATGTTAAAGTAAAAGGTTTTGTAGGCAAGGCTACCGATGGCATTACTGTAGTACCGGTTATGATTGATACTGGCACTGATACTATAATCGGCGATGTTGAAAATGGCGGCAAGTATTGGGGCTTAGCTGTTGAAGGCGAACTGGCTAAAGGCTTGAAGGCTACTGCCGGCTACACCAAATTTAACGATATGGGTACTGGCTTTGCAGAAGCTGCTCCTCCTGGTGCTATCCCTGCTCCTTTCTATGGCAAAACTGATATTGACAACGGCATCTGGCATGCAGGGCTGAGCTATGACATCGGCCATTTCAATCTGTCCGCTATGTATCTGAAGGGCGATTTGTCTGCAGATAGATTTGATTCTTTGAGCGGTGGTGTCGTTCATGATGCTATTGATAAATACCTGGATGACGACGGCTATGTAATCGGCTTGACCTATAAGGGTGCGAAGGCTGAGGATGCAGGCAGCTGGGGCGCATGGGCTAGATACTATGACCAAGGCGCACAAACCTATGTTGCACACACTACCGATGCTAATACCTTTGGCATGACTGGCTTCAAGGGCTTTGGCGTTGGCGCTAACTACACC
>JAIHZV010000287.1 GCA_022718015.1 Phascolarctobacterium sp.
TGATTATCTGGATCGTTCTAAGGATCATCGCTTCTGGACTGACGTAACCTTCACTTTCTAACAAACTTCATATGAAAACTTCCTGAAATCGGCAGCGCTAGTGCTGTCGGACAAGAGAACCGCCGTGAGGCGGTTCTCTTGCGTTTGGGTGGAAAGTATTTTGACGTGAATCAGTAACACGGCAGGCATCGGAAATGAGGTCAATGAAGCAGATGCAGTTTGTGATATGAGCGTTTTGCGCTACTTTTAAAACACAGGGGCGAGCGTTCTGTTAATATAGGTGTTGAAATTTATTTGTGCGTGGTATAATTAAGCTAGTAATAAACGATGGATGGAGGTTAGGCATCATGTTCAACAAATATCTTGCGGAGCTAAGCAAGGAGCAGCTGCTGGAGCTGATTGAGCTTTATGCGAAGAACTGGCTGGCACATGACGGCGTCTGGTTCCAGTCGCTTGAGCGCAAATTCGGCATGGCAGAGGCCGTATACCATGATGAGGAGGCGTGGAAGCGCTTCACTGTTATTGAGGCCAAGCGCATCAAGGAATTCTTAAAGCTTCCGGAACGTCCCGGGCTGGAAGGTCTGGAGCAGGCGCTACATTATCGCTTTTACGGTAATCTGAACGAGCATGAATGTATCCATGAAGGCAACAAGCTCGTTTACCGCAACCGTGACTGCCGCGTACAGACGGCACGCAGCCGCAAGGGAATGCCGTATCATCCGTGCAAATCGGTCGGCATTTACGAATACAGCGGCTTTGCGGCGACGATTGATGACCGCATAAAATGCCGTTGTTTGAGCTGCTTCCCGGATTGTACGGAAAGTCCTGACGGCTGTGCGTGGGAATTTTATCTGGAAGAAGAATAGAAAATTTGCTTATACAAAAATACAAGGAAAAGGGAGAAGATATTATGAGAATTGCAGTAACCTACGCTAACGGAGAGATTTTTCAACATTTCGGACATACCGAGGAGTTTAAGGTTTATGATGTGCAGGACGGCAAAGTTGTTGCGTCCGAGGTTGTGGATACCAACGGTCAAGGTCATGGTGCTTTGGCAGGCGTATTGACCGCGCTGAAGGCAGACGTTCTGATTTGCGGTGGCATTGGCGGCGGTGCGCAGATGGCGCTGGCTGCTGCAGGTATTAAGCTTTACGGCGGCGTAAGCGGCAGCGCAGATGCAGCGGTAGAGGCTTTGCTGGCAGGTATTTTGGACTACAATCCTGCTGTAAAATGCAGTCACCATGGGGAGCACGGCGAAGGTCATACCTGTGGCGAGCATGGCTGCGGCGGACATCACTAATAAAAGTTAAGCTGATATACTTCATTGCAAAGGAGGTCTGATGTAAATGGCAATTATTATAAACCCGACGGCGGCAGAGTTTAAGCAGATGCTGGCTGAGAAGAAAACCTTTCTGGCAGATTTTTATGCGACCTGGTGCGGTCCCTGCAAGATGCTCAGCTATGTGCTGGAGGATATTTCCAGGGAAATGGGCGAGCGTATAGATATTGTGAAGATTGATATAGATAAGGAGCCGGAGCTGACGGAGGAGATGGACATAACCATTATCCCCGGCCTGTTCTTTATCAAAAACGGCGAGGTTGCTTCGCGTTACTCCGGCTTTTTGCCGAAGGAGCGCCTGCAGGCAAGACTGGAAAAGCTGCTGGGCAG
>JAIHZV010000288.1 GCA_022718015.1 Phascolarctobacterium sp.
CCTTTATATCAAGCCGCCAGCTTACAGCTGAGCAGCAAATTCACAGCAATGCTGTACAAAATTGCGGGCAAACTCAGGGTTGCCCCACAGATGAATACGCGGATAACCGGCATACAAGGTCGGTGTCGCCGTCGCACATTCCCAGCTGCCGCGGCCGGAGGCCTTAGCAGCTAAAAAGCCTGTACCGTTATTTGTGCTGTCGGAATAATGGAACTCATGTCCATTGATTTTCTCGCCAGCCTTGCACAGTACATTATCCTGCTGAGCAGTGAGATGCACATAGCCAAAGCGCGTCAGCTTTTTCGTCATTGCCGACTCACCAGGCACAGCTCCTACCCAGTTATAAATCTTTTCGCCTTCGCAGTAGCGCTCTAAAAGGTACATAAAGCCGCCGCATTCAGCAAAGCAAGGCATTCCGCCGTCAATAGCGGTCTTAACCTCCTGCAGCAGCTCCTTGTTGGCCGCCAGCTGCTCGGCATAAAGCTCCGGGTAGCCTCCGCCCAATACAAGGCCGCTGATATGCTCCGGAAGATGCTTATCAGCAATCGGGCTGAAAGGAACAAGCTCGGCTCCCAGCTCAGTCAATAAATCAAGAGCATCCTGATAGTAGAAGCAGAAGGCCTTATCCTGCGCAATAGCGATACGCACCTTGCCCAAAGGCTCAAGGCTTACCTCATTATAAGACAAGGGCTGCGCTGCACGCGCAATTTCCAGCAGGGCTTCAAGGTCGACAGACTTCGCTGCCTGCACTGCAAGCCTTTCTACAATCTGCTGCAAATCGCCAATCTCCTCTGCTGTTACCAGACCAAGGTGACGGCTTTCAAAATTGCAGTCCTGCATTGCCGGGAAATAGCCTAAAAGCTTCACACCGGTTTCCTGCTCAATAACATCCTTATAGAATAAGTAGCTCATCGGATTAACATTGTTGAGAATCGCACCCACAATATGGCTGTCCTTACGAAAATCCTTAAAGCCCCTGATGGTCGCAGCAATGGACAAGGCAGCTCCCTTGCCGTTCACCACCAGAACCACAGGAACATCGCAGGTGCACGCCAGCTCGTAAGCACTCGCCTCAGTGGTTTTGCCCATGCCGTCGTAAAAGCCCATCGCGCCTTCGAAGACTGCCACGTCAGCCTGCTTGCTGTTCTTCGCTACAAGATAACGCGTAGTTTCTTTGCCCAGCATGAATAAATCAAGATTACGTGATTTGGCACCAATAACGCGCGAATGGAACATCGGGTCGATATAATCAGGCCCGCTCTTAAAAGCGGCGACATTCAAGCCCTTTTCCATCAACGCCTTCAGCAGACCGCAGACAATTGTTGTCTTGCCGCTGCCGCTGCCAGGAGCACTAATCATAAAACGTGGAACCTTTACTTCAGCCATGTTAATCTTCCTTCTTCAACGCCGTCATTACATATACAGGATTTTGTGCCATCATCAGATTGTAGCTGCCGAGCTTTTTGCTGCGCGCCACAAAAACATTGACGATTTCCAGAGAATAATCGGGATGCTCCTTATAATAAGCAGCAACCTGCGCCAAGGTCTCTACCGTAATGGCGTTGATTACAATACGGCATTTGCTGTTCTTGGCATAGATTACATCCAGCATTTCGCACAAATC
>JAIHZV010000030.1 GCA_022718015.1 Phascolarctobacterium sp.
GGCGATTGGAATCGAACCCACAACCTGCTGATTACAAATCAGCTGCTCTGCCAATTGAGCTATGCCAGCACAAATTACTTATATAATTATAAGGTACAACAGATATTTTGTCAAGTGCTTCTTCGCTTCTGCGAGAAAAATATCCCGCTTACAGGTAAAAATACCAGTAGGTGAAGCCTGCGAGCAGAATACGATAAACAGCAAAGCTGGTCAAATCATACTTATGCAGGAACTTCAGGAACCACAGCACCGAAGCATACGCAACAACAAAGGAAACCACGAAGCCAATTGCCAGCACCTGCAGGTCTCCGGCGGAAAGGCTGCTGAGATTTTTCAGCAAATCATAGATGCAGGCCACAAACATCAGCGGCACAGCAATCAAAAAGGTGTAGTTTGCTGCAGCATTGCGCGTCAGGCCAACAAGCAGACCACCGGCAATCGTACTGCCGCTGCGCGAAAAGCCCGGCCACAGGGAGAGGAACTGATATATACCAACCCAAATAGCCTGTTTAATGCTGATTTTGTCCACATCATCCACAAGCTCTGCCTCGCGGCCCTTTGTCCTATGCTCTGCATACATCAAGAGCACACCGCCGAGGAAGAGACCAATCGCCACAGTGAACGGCGAGAAGAGATAAGCCTTGATATATTTATACAGGAAGAAGGCCACGGCCATAACCGGCACAATACCGGCCGCCACGTGCCAGACGCTGAGGCCCTTGTGGACGTCCCAGCCATCCTTCGTGAAGAAGCGGGCAAAGCGCTCCTTATAAATAAAAATAACAGACAGGATCGCACCCAGCTGTACAAAAACGTCAAACACATCTGCCAGCGGACCTTCAAAGCCCAGCATATGCCCGACAATAATCATATGACCAGTAGACGATACCGGCAAAAATTCTGTTAAGCCTTCAACGATACCAACAATAACGGCAAGTAAATTCTGATCCATACCTTACATCCTTTCAAAACAATAAGCTTCTATATTATACTCTAAATTCTATAAGACTGCAATTAAAATTACTTATCTTCACGCAAATTTAACAGGCAGAGATTTCTTTTGCTGCAGCATAAACTCTCCGTACAAAAAAGAGGACGGCCACCGCCATCCTCTTCACTATACTGCTCCAAGCTTAATTGTCAATTAATCACCAAAGCACATGCCCAGCTGACGTCCCGTGCGGATAATCTCGCTGTCCACAGGCACCTGGCGCGGCTGCGAAGCAGCCTTTTGGATATAAACAGTAACAATCTGGTCATGGTAAAGCGAAACCATAACATTATATTCACCGCGCAGGCAGGCCTCTGCTGCTGCCACACCGTAGCGTGTAGACAGTACGCGGTCATATGGAGTAGGCGAACCGCCGCGCTGCAGGTAGCCCAGCACCGTGCAGCGAGACTCTATGCCCGTTGCTTCTTCAATAGCGTTCGCCACCTTCTCGCCAATACCGCCAAGGCGGATAGGCTCGAAGCTGCCCTTAACCATACGCGCCACCGACATCTCGCCGCCCTCAGGCTTCGCGCCCTCAGCAGCAACCACGATGCTGAAGCTCTTGCCGGCCGCCTTACGCGCTTCAATCTTCTTGATTACAGAATCCAGCTTATAGGGAATCTCCGGCAGCAGGATAACATCTGCGCCGCCTGCAATGCCGCTGTGCAGCGCAATCCAGCCTGCATAGCGCCCCATAACCTCCAGCACCATAACGCGGTGATGCGATTCTGCCGTCGTATGCAGACGGTCGAGAGCCTCCGTCGCCATCGCCATCGCCGTGTCAAAGCCGAAGGTACGCTCCGTGCATGGCAAATCGTTGTCGATTGTCTTGGGCACGCCCACAACCTTCACGCCGCACTCACGTGCCAGCTGCGCACCGATATTCAGACTGCCGTCGCCGCCGATAACTACCAGCGCTTCAATATCGTACTTTTTGAGATTCTCCAGCACCCTCTCGCGCATATCCTTATACACAAGCTCGCCGTTTTCCTCCACAGCAAACTTGAAGGGGTTATCGCGGTTCGTCGTGCCTAAGATAGTGCCGCCGCGAGGCAAAATACCCGACACAGCAGCATAATCCATCAGCTGCAGGTTATCATTGACAAGGCCGTTGAAGCCATTGATAACGCCATAAACCTCGCAGTCATTCTGCAAAAAGGTTTTGACAACAGCACGGATAACAGCATTCAGGCCGGGGCAGTCGCCACCGCCTGTCAGCACAGCAAAACGACGTTTTTTATTTTCCATAGCACGCCTCCATATATAACAACGGCGATAAAGCACAGCGTGCCTTATCGCCCGTTAAAATCATAATATCATTAAGCCTCTACGTTCCAAATCTTGAAACCATCCGGGCTGATACGGATTGCCTCAGTACCATCAAATTTGTCATAGCACAGGTTGCCATTATCAATGTAGCCAGGCCATGCAGTAACAATCGTAAATTTTTTGCTAAGCTTACGCATGAGGCTGTCAGTGTTAATGTGGAATACAGGTACAAACAGAGTTTGCAGTCTGTCAAGAATGATAACATCGGCATTGTAGCTTGCAAGAATGTCTGCAAACATATCCGGAGCATACAGACCTCTATCTGCAGCCGGAATAGCCAGGAACTCTTCGCTGATCAGCATACGGCAGTCAACATAAGTCCATTTCTTTTCGTCCGCAGCTTCACGCAGGACTTTGCTCTTACCGCTGCCCGGTTTACCGGTTACAATAACTACATTACCTTGGTCGGCCTTAGCCGCTTCAACAACCTTTACCAATTCTTCAACTTGATTCATTTGAAAAACCTCCTCTAACACCGAAGTGTAAGTTTACTTACTTCTTTGTTACTGTTATATTCGCTACGAATCCCAAAAATCCTCTAATAAAAAAACATCATTCTGAAATATTCAAAATGATGTCTGTTTTTGTTACAGTTTTATCAGTATCAGCCGTTTTTGGACTCCTTATCCTTGAATCTTTCGTAGGGATCGAGAGCCATAAGACCGCTATAAACACTGCGCAGATCTGTAATATCGCTTTTGCTGTTGATGCACTTCTCCAGCTTGCGCTTTACGCGCTGCAAAGCATTATCTATGGATTTGATGTGACGGCCAAGGTCGGCCGCAATCTCCTGATAGGATTTGCCGTCCAGATAGCTCATGAGCACCTTCCATTCGAGGTCGCTCAAAATATCATTCATCTTATCCTCAATATCGCTGAACTCCTCGCGGCTGATAACCATATCCTCGGGATTAGCAACCTTCACTCCGCTGATAACATCCAGCAGCGTGCGGTCACTGTCCTCCTCATAGATAGGCTTATTCAGCGAAACGTAGGAATTGAGCGGAATATGCTTTTGTCTGGTCGCAGTTTTGATTGCCGTGATAATCTGTCTCGTTACACACAGCTCCGCGAAAGCACGAAAGGAGGCCTGCTTGTCGTTTTTAAAATCACGAATCGCCTTATACAGGCCGATCATGCCCTCCTGGATAATATCCTCACGCTCTGCACCAATCAGAAAATAGCTGCGTGCTTTAGCTCTGACAAAGTTTCTGTATTTATGCAGCAAATACTCCTGCGCGAGTACGTTGTCATGCTCCTGCGCCTCCAAAACGATGTCCTCATCAGTCATTTTGGCAAAAGCGTCATAGGGATCGTTCTGCATTTCCGTATCTGTAGTCATAAATAACAATTTCCTCCGTTGAGTTCTTTTCTCATATAAAACAGTATTGCTCTAATTATAGCCTTTAAAACTGTTCCCGTCAACTTTTCAGGCGACGTAATTTTTCCAGATGCTCCAGCACATGACCGCTCACCCGTCCGCCAAGCTCGTTACGGTTCAGCGCACGGTTAGGGACCTTCATTCTGGCGGCAATCTCTTTTTTTGCCTTATGATACTGCTCGCGAAATTCACGCGAGGAAATTCTGTAGGCACCTGCGCCCAGAATATTAATCTGCTCAGCATAATCGCTCGTCACAACAAAGACCTTAGCCCTCGTCTTGCCCAGCTCATAGGCACGGCGTTCAATCCAGGAGTCCGCCGTTTCGCCCTCGTTCGTAAAGACGACCTCAATACCGTGAATCTGCTCCATCGCAGCCAGGCCTGCAACCTCCTGCGCATCGAAAACCACAATCGCACGATAGCCCTTGAAGGCTGCATATTCTGCTACGCCGGCAATCAGAAGCTCGCGGGCGTGCTCCAGGTTTACCTGACGCAGCTGGGCAAATTCCTTCCAGGCATTGATAACATTATAGCCATCGACAATAAGATATTCACCCATGCCCTGCACCTCACGCCAGCTGGTGTCTTTGTCTTACGACCTCATACATCAGCACAGCTCCTGCAGCAGATGCATTCAGCGAATTGACACCGCCGTTCATAGGAATACTGATAACGTCATCACATTTCTGCTTTACCAGACGGCCGACGCCCTTGCCCTCTGCGCCGATAACCAGCACAATCGGACCGGTCATGTTGGCAGCATAGTAATCCACGCCGTCCATATCTGCACAAACCACCCAGCAGCCACGCTGCTTGAGCTCTTCAATCGTCTGCGCGATATTGCCAATCTGCACCACCGGCACATATTCCACAGCACCGGCAGAAATCTTGGCTACGACAGCGTTGAGCGGACAGCTGCGGCGGCGCGGCATCAGCACGCCATGCACGCCTGCAGCATCAGCGCTGCGGATCAGTGCGCCCACATTCTGCGGATCCTGCAGCTCGTCGAGCAGCAGAATAAAGGGCTCCTCGCCCTTCGCCGCAGCACGGTCAAACACTGCATCCAGCGTCTGAAAGGCAATCGGTGCTGCCAGGGCTGCTACGCCCTGATGACGCAATCCCTTAGCCATTTTATCAAGCTTATCAGGCTTCACAGTCTCGACAGGCACGCCCTTGGACTTCGCCAAAGCGACGATTTCTCCCAGACTGCCGCCATGAGCGCCCTCAGCCAGCAATATTTTGTTAATCGGACGCTGGCCGCGCAGTGCCTCGCTTACGGCATTGCGACCAGCGATTAAATCGTTGTTCGGTTGCTCATTCATAAAGGTTTCCTCTTACTTTTCTTCCTTCTTTGCTTTGGCTGCCAAAATCGCCTGCAAACGGCCGCAGCTCATAGCGCCTTCGTGACATACGCCTTCGGAAACACAGGTCGGACCGGCATTTTCAAAAATAACCGGCGCCACCTCCCGGCACTGGCGCAGCATTTCATTTGCCAGCGCACGGATTTCCCATTGCGCACGTGTGCAGCAGCGCAGGCTGAAGAAGTTCAGCAGCGAGCGTGCATTAAAGGTGCAGACAATCTTTGTTTCCGTAGCGTTCGGCAGAATATAACGCGCATCCTCCGCCGGAATATCCAGCGCGATAAACTCGTCATACATTTCCTGAATCTCCGTCATCAGCTTAGCAAACTTGGCCTTCGCCTCCGGCTTCGACGCAATGGAAGCAGGCATAATCGTTTCAAAATCATGCTCCTTCACATAGCGCTGCGATTGCTGCGAATAGGAAGCAATGCGGTGGCGCACCAGCTGATGCGTCAGCACACGCGACACGCCCTCAATCGCAAAGGTGAAGGTCACATGCTCGAGCGTAGACAAATGCCCCATGCTTACCAGCCTGCGTACCAGGTTAGCTGCCTGCTCGTCGCTGATTTTTTCCTCCAGCTGCGCGGCGCCAATCGGCGAATAGCAGAGGCGGGCACTCATAGCAACAGTGCGCTCAGGCTCCGGCGTATGACGTACTAATTTTACCATCATCGTCAACATCTCCTCTCTTTCAACAGACGGATAGAGAAGTCTTATTTCTTTTTATTTTCCTGCATATATCTGCTGATAATATCAAAGGAAATATCCATAACCTCCTGCAGACGCTCCTCACGCTCTTCGAGGAACAGCCAGCCTAAGAGTGCCTCGAACGCTGTGGCCATGCGGTATTCATGCACAGAAGCGCTTTTCGGCACCATCGACTTGGCATTGCGGCCGCGACGGAAAATCACGCTTTCCTCCTCGCTCAGACTTGCCTCCAGCTGCTGCATTGCCTGACATTGGCAGACAGCAGACACCATCTTTGAGCCTATATCATGCACGATGCGTACCTGCTTCGAGGTCGGCAGCAGGCGCAGACGGACATACATCGAGAAAACCACGTCACCGATATACGCCAGCAGTATCGGATTTATTTCCTTAGTTGCAGGAAAAGGAGCACCGGCAGCCGTGCAGGCTGCCAGGGCATGCTCCTTTAGCATTTTGTATTGTTCAAATTTCATTATTGCTTAGACCATTTTACGCCTTGCGGAGTATCCTGCAGCACAATGCCGATTTCACTCAGCTTGTTGCGCAGCTCATCTGCCAGAGCGTAGTTTTTGTTCTTGCGTGCGTCCTGACGCATAGCGATAAGCATTTCCACCAGCTCGGCTTCCTTGCTGTCGCCAGACTCCTCAGCAGCCGGAGCAGCAGTCTTCTCCAGTACGCCGATGATGGAGCACATCTCTGCCAGCACATCGTTCAGCAGAGCCACCAGCTTGCCGTCCGGTTTAATGCCGGCATCAACAACAGCCTTGTGGTAAATGTTGATTTCCTTCGCCAGCGCAAACATATGGCTGATAGCCAGCGCCGTGTTGAAGTCGTCGCGCATAGCCTCCATGAAGGCTTCACGCAGCTCCTTAACCTTGTCGCGCAGTGCCAGGCTGTCAGCAGTCGGTCCGGCGCTCATCATCTCGCTGAGCTCACCCAGGGTTTCCTGAGCCTGACGCAGACGAGCAAGGCTCTTTTGTGCTTCAGTCAGACGTGCATCGCTGAAGTCCAGCGGACTGCGGTAATGCGTGGAAACGATGAAGAAACGCAGAGTTTCAGGGTCATAATGCTCTAAGATATCAATAACCATGAAGAAGTTGCCCAGAGATTTGGACATTTTCTCTTCATTAACAGTGATAAAGCCGTTGTGCAGCCAGTAATGTACAAAGGGATGGATACCGGTGCAGCCCTCGGACTGGGCAATCTCGTTCTCATGATGCGGGAAAATCAAATCGCTGCCGCCGCCATGGAAGTCGAAGCTTTCACCCAGATATTTCATGCTCATCGTGGAGCATTCGATATGCCAGCCGGGACGGCCAGGTCCCCACGGGCTTTCCCAAGCGGGTTCGCCCGGCTTAGCAGATTTCCACAGAGCGAAGTCCATCGGATTGCGCTTGCGGTCGTCAACGTCTACACGTGCGCCTGCTAGCATATCCTCCAGATTACGGCCGGAAAGCTGACCATAGTATTTAAATTTTTCAACGCTGTAGAAAACGTCGCCATCAACAACATAGCCATAGCCATTGTCAATCAGGCATTGTACAGTCGCGATAATATCATTGATATGCTCGGAAACACGCGGATATACATGCGCACGGCGTACATTGAGCTTATCCATTACTTCGAAATAGGAATCAATGTAGCGGTTGCAGATGTCAAACCACTGAACGCCCTCTTTATTAGCAGTGTTGATAATCTTGTCATCAACATCAGTGAAGTTCTGTACATGGGTTACATCATAGCCCTCATGCTCCAGGAAACGGCGGATAACGTCCCAGGTAACAAAGGGACGAGCGTTGCCAACATGCGGATGGTTGTAGGGAGTTACGCCGCAAACATAAATGTTGGCTTTGCCGGGAGTGATAGGCACGAATTCTTCTTTTTGTTTGGTTAAGGTGTTATATACTTTAATAGTCATAATAAAACTCCTCAAAGACACCCCCAGTCATCGCCTGCGGCGATGCCAGCCCCCTTTGACGCAAAGACCCGATTTTCTTAGAAAATCGTTGGTCGTGCTAATCCCCGAAGGGGACTGGGGGCACAAGGGTATCGCTTCTATCTAAGTACTAATTATAATTCAACGCCTGCTTTAGCAAGGCTAGCCTTAATGCGTTTTGCAGTTCTTTCAACGCCCAGCAGCGGCACCATAGCTGCCAGCTCCGGACCATGCTGGTTGCCGGTCAGAGCAACACGAATCGGCATGAATACATCCTTGCCCTTCAGCTTGGTTGCTTTCTGAATCTGCTTGAACAGAGCCTTTACAGCAGCGTTGTCAAGGTTTTCTACCTTCGGCAGCTCCTCGAGCAGCATATTGATAACGGTCGGTACAGTTTCAGCCTTCAGAACTGCTTCTGCCTCTTCGTTTTCAAAAGCAAACTCATCATTGAAGTACATTTCTACGCACTCAGGAATCTGTGCAGCATAGGAAATATGCTCCTGTGCAGTTGCCACAACGCGTTTCAGCCATGCCAGCTTTTCGCCTTCCTCTTCACCGGTCATGTAGCCTGCAGCAATCATGTGCGGCTTAGCAGCCTCGAAGAAAGCCTCTGCGTCCAGCTGACGCATATAGTGCTGGTTAATCCAGTTCAGCTTGTCGATATCGAAAACAGCAGGGTTCTTAGCTACACGGTCCATGCTGAACTCGTGAATCAGCTCATCCATGCTGAAGATTTCCTGCTCGCTGTTCGGTGCCCAGCCAAGGAGAGCGAGGAAGTTGTTGATAGCTTCCGGCAAATAGCCCAGCTGACGATATTGGTCAACGCTGGTAGCGCCATGACGCTTGCTCATCTTGGTATGGTCCTTGCCCAGAATCAGGGAGATGTGACCAAAGGTCGGTTTTTCAAAGCCCAGTGCATCATAAACGAGGCATTGGCGCGGAGTGTTGGACAGATGCTCCTCTGCACGGATTACGTGGGTAATGTGCATCAGTGCATCGTCGATAACTACAGCATAGTTATAGGTCGGGATGCCGTCAGATTTTACGATAACGAAATCACCGATATTGTTGGAATCAAAAACAACGTCGCCACGAACCATGTCGCGAACCAGAATCTGCTGGTCAGCAGGAACGCGGAAGCGAACGGTCGGCTTGCGGCCCTCAGCCTTGAACTGAGCAATCTGCTCCTCCGTCAGGTTGCGGCATTTGCCCATGTAGCGCGGCATTTTGCCTTCTTTAATCAGGCTTTGGCGCTCCTCCTCCAGCTCCTCGTCGGTGCAGTAGCAGTAGTAAGCCTTGCCCTCAGCAAGCAGCTTGTCGGTATATTTTTTGTAGATATCCAGGCGCTCCATCTGATGATAGGGGCCGTTCGGGCCGCCAACATCAACGCCCTCATCCCAGTCCATACCCAGCCATTTTAAAGCGGCCTTGATATTTTCCTCGGATTCCGGGGTAGAACGCTCACGGTCAGTATCCTCGATACGCAGAATCAGCTTGCCGCCGGTTTTGCGAGCCAGCAGATAGTTGAACAGCGCACTGCGCGCACCGCCGATATGGAACGGGCCAGTCGGGCTCGGCGCAAATCTTACTCTAACTTCATCATTACACATTGATTTATCCCTCCAGATATTCATGCGACCATAGGTCACACGCTTAAAATACAGCTTATTTTTTAAGCTGACCAGAAAAATTCCTAGTCAGCTTATTAATTATACCATAG
>JAIHZV010000289.1 GCA_022718015.1 Phascolarctobacterium sp.
GAATATAAAGTTTTGCAAGTAAAAAACGCACGAAAAATGTAGAATAATAAAAGTTTATATTGACTATTGACTGTCATCGCTGTAAAATAAAATTGGAATGATGGATTTAGAGAACTGCTATTTTTATATTAAAAACTTAATTTTCAGGATTTTCATATGAATTAGGAGGGAAGATTCATGGGTATTACTCGTAGATTCTTACGCAACATGGACAAGGTTACGTTGAGCAATATCGGCAAGGCTGCTACTTTGCAAAAGGTTGTGAGCACAGTTACGGCTATGGGATTTGTGCTGCAGCCGGTGGCGGCGATGGCACAGACGGTTATAAACCCTGTTAAGGGTGGAGCAAGCGTTGACAAGGTTAATGACCATGTAACGAACGTTTGGGCTGGTACGGTTGTTAACGATGTTGCCTTGAATGTTTTTAAGCAATTCGATGTTGGCGCAAATGATATTGCTAATATGTATTTCAAAGAAAAGGACGGGAATGTAGAGGCGTCTAATCTTGTAAATATGGTTGGCTCCCGCATAAACATTAATGGTACTGTTAATGCTATCCACAACAAAAAAATCGGCGGTAATTTATACTTCCTGAGTAGTGATGGTATTGCTGTGGGTGCTGGTGGTGTTGTTAATGCCGGGACTTTAACTTTAATGACTCCTAGTGATAGATTTATGAAGACTGCTATGGCAGCAGCGGGTACTGATGGCGTGCTAACTGACGCAACAAATGCAGTAATTAATATTTTTGATAATAACTATAAGGTTGATGTAGATACATTTAAAAACTCTTATTTGATTAATAATTGGAACAAATTCCAAAAAATGGAAATCGCTATGAATAAGAGTGGTACGATTACGGTTAATGGTACTATTAATACTATTGACGGTATTCGTATGAAGGCCGCGCACATTAATATTGGTAAAGAGCTGGACAGCGACGGCAAAATAAAAAATGCGACGGCTAAGGCTGTGCTGAATAGCGGTATTGTTGATTTTAAAGATATTGTTAATATTAATGGTACTAACAATCAGGCTGCAGTTAATGCGGGCTTAGGCAATGACTTGCAAGCGACGGTTACCGGCGATGGCAACATTGTTTTGGCTGCTGTGGCTGATACAGTGAACCATTTTGATGATTATGCCGGTGCTATGAGCAAAAATGCTGAAGGCAACAACACAGTTCAGGCAACTGTGGATATCGGTAATGCAGAGCTTAAGGCTGTAAAGGGTAGGCCTGCTAAAGTTGAAAATGCAACGGCAGGTACTATAGATATCACCGCAACTGCTAACTCCGGTAGTGGGGAAGGCGGTATCTTGGGTGTTGATATTGCAAGCACCAATGCAGCGGATATTCTTGGCGGTAAAATTAAGAAAACAGAAGCAATCATTAACATTGATGGTAATTTAACTGCTGATAACATTAACGTTGCAGCTAATGCTGAAAACAGCTTTGAAAAGGATTCTCTGACAGAGGTTGGCGGCTTAATTGGTAAGGTTACTGAGCTTGGTGGCGGATTAATTCCGTTTGGCGAGCAAGCAGGTATAGTTACTGATAATGTGAAAATCGGTTACGCTAAATTGGCAAGCAATGCAGAGGTTA
>JAIHZV010000290.1 GCA_022718015.1 Phascolarctobacterium sp.
GCATTATCCCACAAAAATTGTGCTTCAACTTCGGAGGTTCGCTTAGTTGCCTCTGGCAATAAAATATTTTGTGGAACCTCGACAGCCTTCTTGCCCTTTTGTTTTGTCAGCTTCAAGGAGATAAGATTAAGCAGTTTGCCCTGTTTATCAAGATTCAGCGCATAAGATATTTTGGCAATACCCCAGCCAGGCTTTGCTACCCTGCCTTTTGCGGCCAAGGCCTCATAATAATCTACTAATGCTTGCAGTATCATTTGTATACCTCACATTGCGTAAGATCTATTACGCCGTTTTCCACCATCGCTCTAAAAAACATGGGTTTGATATTTTGCAAATCACTATAATCCATGTCATAGAGCATCAAACCTAAATCCCTATTTTCGGCAATCGTAGGCACGCTGTTAAAATCATACATACGATAATTTACAGGAAACTCTCGGCAACCAAAGTAGGGCGTATGATAGCATTGTCCCTTATTTATACGTCGCTTGATGATATCCTGAAACTTGCCTGGATTATCGCCTGTATTAGCCTTATCTGTCATATCAAAATGTGCTTCAATAACATAATGTACATCCTTAAGCACCATGGACGCTCTTTGCTGGATTTCTTCTTTCGTATTGATATACAAATCCTTACCATCTGCGCCATTCATGACACTGCGAGCCTTGCTGCCGCTTGCCTTCGTTTTGACCTCATTACGCCTGATATTAGTAAAGCGAATCGGAGCAAGCAGATAAATCTTATCCACGCGCCAGCGCAGTCCCGGATGCCAGTAGATACTTTCTAAGATACCACGCGCCGCCGACGGCGTTATGCAATCATAAGAAACTCGCTCTACCGCCAGCTCCGGACGACTAAACAATGCATAATCGCCCCAAACCTCCAACTTAATACTCACGTTATCACCGCCTTTTAATTCAGAGACGGATAGCTCCCATCTCTATTTGTTTTTTAAAAGAAAACACCAATTCCCTCATCTACAGCAACAATCAACCCTTTTTTATCATCATAAATGCTCATATCAGTTAAAATATTTATATTTTCGTCAAGCACATCAATAACTCCTGCTCCCTGAAGCTTCAAAAACTGATTTTCGTAAACATTTACAACGTACTGACCTACCTTGCGCATCAAAGAACGATTTCGCACACCTGCCTGCAATTTCGCCAGCAGCTCTTCACTCAAAGCATCACAAGGAATAAACAGACTGCGGCCTGTGTCGCCAATAAGCTTAAATTCATCAGCAATATCACCAAACAGCATCCGCTTATCAGATTTATCTAAAATATCATGCAGGTCTAAGCCTTCGCCAATATATTCATGCAGCAGGTCAAAATATTTCTTTATGGCCTCAGTAGTAGAAATATCTTCAAAATCACGCATAACCATCTGCGCTACCTCTCGCGGTAATCTCATAAAGCTCGGAACCTTGCCGTCATCATCCTGCACATTAAAAATATATACAATGCTTTCTTTCGCCTTCCGCTTGTTTTCACGATTACATCTTCCTGCTGCCTGAATAATACTGTCCAGACCGGCAAGCTCACGGTAAACTGTAGGAAAATCGACATCCACGCCTGCTTCTATAAGAC
>JAIHZV010000031.1 GCA_022718015.1 Phascolarctobacterium sp.
CGACCTACCGCTTAGGAGGCGGTTGCTCTATCCTACTGAGCTACGGAACCATATCCACAGCTCAGGCAGAACTCAAGCCTTTCCACCCAAGCTGTATTAACTATTATACCGCAAAAAGCTCTCGCTGGCAATGAGGAAGTACCAACTTATGCCTTAGCATTGTCTTACTCTTTTTCCTTTGCTAAAAATTCTGCTACAGCAGGCAAATTATCAAAAATAAACTGCTGCACTGTCTGAGGATAATAATTTACATAGTAACCCTCACTAGAATATTGACTTTCACGTTGCTCTGTAACAATGCCAAGCGCAACTCCTTTTTCACTAGCCACTTTATTTTTACCGTTGTCTGCCATTTGCAAATAACCCATGCTCATCAGCCAGCGCCCCAGCCCAGGTGCTGTTAGCTTACGCATTTGCTCATTAACAATAGCAGGAATACTTTCATTAATATTTTTAACAACAAACGAAATCGACAAAGGCATTTCTGTCGTCTTTAACTGTACAATATCCTCCGGAGTTACCCAAAAAACCTCTTTTTGACTTTTAGCACCTGCTACACTAAAGTTTGTACTTTGCGATACCAAGTTCATAATTTTTCCATACACAGCAATCACCTCTGCTGCATCTTTTAAAGCCGCCTGAACCTCCGCACTCTGCACAATCTCCAGCGTCAGTTCCTCATCCGCAAAGGGATTCTTGTTCTGACTAAGTTGATTAATAACTTTGTAGGCATTACGTAACTTGTTAATATCCAGCATTTTATTCCTCCTTAATTATAAACAAAAAGCAGACTCTCAACTATTACATCAAGAGTCTGCCCCAAATAATCAGCAGTCAGTGTGGTCCTCTGCCAGCACCTCTTTGGCAATATCATCCGCCATGCCCACAGGAATGCTCCATTCCACACGCACGCCGGTATTGCCCCACAAACGTGTCAGCGCCACCTTAAAGCTTTCCACATCAGCCAGCGGCTCCAGCGTTTTCGTCACAAAGTCGCGGATAGTTGCGCCCTGCGGCACGTCCAGTGTCAGCGGCGCAGCCAGGAATTTCTCCACGGCAGCCTTCGCCTCTGCCACAGCCAATTTAACACTGGCAGTTTTTGTTGCTTCATTATATTCTACATAACCGTAGTTACATTTGTAATTTAAAGTCACAGCATAATTACTCATCTTAATCCCCCTCTGTCTATATCATTATAATTATAGCAAGTTGCTCTGCTAATAGCAACAAGTGTTATTAATCGGGTATTTAAGATGTTTATCTTCTGCTGAACACAGGCTGCAGGCGTTTTTCCATCGGCAGCTTATCCCCCGCCGCCGCCAGCTGTGCCATTTCATATAAGGTGCTCTGTACGCTTACCGGCTCCAGCTTGTTGCGCACGCGGCGATATGTACCGTTCGACTGCATCATATGCGCGCCGACGTTATCACGCAGATACAAATCCAGCAGGCCTTTTATGCGCTGAATATGCTCCTCCGTTTCAATCGGGAAGAACAGCTCTACGCGGTCGTTCAGGTTACGCGGCATCCAGTCGGCACTCGACAAGTACAGCTGCTCCTCGCCACCGTTAGCAAACCAGAAAATACGGCTGTGCTCCAGCTGACGTCCGACGATGCTGCGCACCGTAATATTCTCGCTGATGCCCTCGATGCCTGTACGCAGACCGCAAATGCCACGCACAATCAGGTCGATATGCACGCCCGCCGCCGATGCTTCGTACAGCTTCTGGATTACCGGCTGGTCGATCAGCGAGTTCATCTTCGCGATAATATGTCCCTGCTTGCCTGCCTTCACCATTTCAATCTCATTGTCAATCAGCGCATAAATCTTCTCGCGCAGTCCCAACGGCGCCATGACGAGCTTGTTCCAAACCGGCGGCTCGCTATAGCCGCTGAGCAGGTTGAAGAACGCCGAAGCATCGCTGCCAAATTCGTCGTTTGCCGTCATCAGGCCTAGGTCAGTATAAAGCTTAGCGGTGCTGTCATTATAGTTGCCTGTGCCCAGATGCAGATAGCGCTTGATGCCGTTATCCTCACGACGCACAATCAGAATAATCTTTGCGTGTGTCTTTAAGCCTACAAGACCATAGATAACATGGCAGCCAGCCTTCTCCAGACGACGCGCCCAAAGAATATTATTTTCTTCATCAAAGCGTGCCTTCAATTCTACAAGCACCGTAACCTGCTTGCCATTCTCCGCCGCCCTCGCCAGCGCCGCGACAATCGGACTGTTGCCGCTCACACGGTACAGCGTCTGCTTAATCGCCAGCACCTGCGGATCATCAGCCGCATCGCTTACCAGCTTCACTACAGGGTCAAAGCTTTCATACGGATGATGCAGCAGAATATCCTTCTCGCGAATTGCTGCAAAAAGGTCGCCGTCCTCAGGCAGCTCCAGCGGACGCTGCGGCACAAAGGGCTCATACAGCCACGGCCACATTCCCTTCATCCCGGTAAATTTAAAGAAGCAGGTCGGGTCCAGCGCTCCGTTGATTTCATAAACCTCCATATCCGTAACGTCGAGGTTCTCCTCCAGGAATTTTTTAATACGCGTATTATTCGTCTTAAAAAGCTCCAGTCTTACCGTAACGCCACGTTTACGCTTGCGCAGCGACTCCTCAACCTCCTTCATAAGGTCCACGCTGTCCTCTTCCTCAATATCCAGATCGCTGTCACGCGTAACGCGGAACGGCACCAAATCGAGGATATGGCAGCCCTTAAACAAATCGTTGCAGTGGCTGGCGATAATATCCTCCAAGAACACGAAGGTGCGGTGTCCCTCCGGCACTACCTCTGTGATGCGGTCCAATACGGAAGGCACCTGAATCAGGCCCATGCTGTGCTCGCCGTCCGCCTTCACCAGCTCCACCGCCAGATTCAGCGTCTTGTTCGCCAGGAAGGGGAACGGACGCGAAGCGTCGACAGCCATCGGCGTCAGTACAGGATAAACAACCTCGCGGTAATATTCCTCCAACCAGTCGCGGCCCATTTCACTCAAATCGCCTACGCGTCGGAAGTGCAGTCCGACAGCATCCATCTCCGCCATCAGCGCCATCAGATACTTGGTCTGCGTGCGCACCTGCGCATGTGCAGCCTCAGAGATAGCATCCAGCTGCTCCTTCACCGACAGACCGGAGGCGTCACGCTTTTCGATACCGTTATCGTAATTGCTCCATAAGCCTGCCACGCGCACCATAAAGAACTCGTCCAGGTTGGAAGCAGAAATTGCTACAAACTTCAAGCGCTCCAGCAGCGGTGCTTCCTTCACCATTGCTTCCTTCAAAACACGCAGATTAAATTTCAGCCAGCTCAGCTCTCTGTTATAAAAGTATTCCGGCTTCGTCAAGTCTAATTTTTTCATTACTTATTCACCCGCTCCAAAACTGGTTCCATACCATATACTTCTTCAAAAAACGCTGCCTTATCTGCAAAGGTCCATATTTCCAGCGCCAAATCATCCTTGCTCACAGCCTGCAGCTTGAGGCTGTTATCACGCACCGTAACCGTGCAGCTATGAATCTTCTGCATATAGCTGCGGTCCAGCGCATCTGCCAGACGCACGATTGCCGCCAGCTTGGCAACAACAGCAATCATATTCTCCGGCACCAGCGGCGCGTTAGGATTCGTCTTATCAAACAATCTGTTGGCATGATAATAGGAGGCCAGCGCCACAATGCGCTTATCATTGTTGCTCAGGCCAATAATATCTGTCGACATAATCAGCTGATAGCTATAAATCGAATGGCTGCGCATGCAGATATATTTGCCTATATCATGCAGAATGCAGGCCGCCCTGAGCAGCAGGCGCTCATGCTCGCCCATGCCATAGCTTTTGGCAATTTTATCAAAAATAATCAGCGACAGACGCTCCACCTGCTGAGCATGCTTTCTGTCATATAAATAGCGCTTGCCAATCGTATGGAACAGACTGATAAGCTCCTGCTCCCAAGCCTTGCGCATTGCCTCATTAGTCTTTCGGCCGATATGCAGAAGCTGCATACCGTCGATAAAGCGGTCCGCCGTAATAATAATCTCCTGCGCCGGAATCAGGTGCAGCAGCTGCTCATACAGCAGCACTGTCGGCAGCACCAGCTCCGCCGTAGTCTCCGGAATATTATAGGCCTGAATAAGCTGCGGCAGGTTCATCTGACGCATATTATCGAAGAAGGCATGGAATTTTTCCGCCTTAATGCGGTGCACCAGCTGCTCCTCATCGAGGCCCAGCATACGCAGCAGCAGCTCCGTTTCTGTGCCGGAGAGGACAAGGTACTGCACCCGCTCATCGCCCAGCTCATTGCGTACAGGCCCGATGGTACTGCTCAAAAACTCGGTCAGCGCCTTGTTGAAGTGCATGCTCTCGCGACGGTTGCGCTCAAAGCTTTCCTTCGTGCGGATAATGCCGACATGGAAGTTCTCCTGATAAGCGATTTTCTCGTCGCGCACCAGCGTCACGCCCAGGCCACCGGAGGAAATATCCATCATCAGCATGCCCTCACGTTCGCTGGAAAGCTTTTCGTTTTTCAGCGTATTGCGGATAGCGACATACTTCGTGTAGATTTCCATCGGCATATCGACAACGTCGACAATGAGCCCTGTCTTGTTATAAATCTGGTCCAGCAGGAAAATCTGATTGCTGGCCTCACGCACAGCAGTCGTAGCCTGCATCTTGTACTCTTCTACGCCATATTCCTCCATCAGCAGCTTGAAGCCCTGCAAAATCTCGCAGATTTCGGAAACAAGCTTGAAGGGAATGATTTTGTTTTTAAATGTGGCCTCACCTAAGCGGATGCGCCGATTGCAGCGCTCGATAACTTTATATTTATCAGTATTGCGATACTCGGTAATCTGCATACTAATCATCTCAGAGCCTAGATGGATGGCAGCAAAGGTTGTGTAATTTTTACGCTTCATCAGATTTTGCCCCCATAATAATACTATGATAAGTATAACTTCTTGCTTGCGCAAAAAAATCCTGCGTATTTTCCTGCGATTATACAGGAATTTAACAATTTAACGAGAAATTTACGCCGGCACGCAGGAATTTAAGCATTTATGGGTAATATAATTATTATGAGGATTTTGTTAGTCACATCAGCGCGCGGCAGGAACAAACTAAGCCACTTGCTGTGTGTTCGTTTAAGAGGAGAATAAGCATGCAAAGGATAGCAATCATTGATATCGGCTCTAACTCTGCGCGTCTAGTTATCAGCCATCTCTATAAAAACGGCGCGTATAATATGGTCTATAATCAGAAGGAGGCACTGCGCCTCAGCCAAAAGGTCAACGACAAAAACCTGCTGACCGAGGAAGCCTTCAGCAGCACCATTGAAACAATGAAAAGCTTTGCCTATATGTGCAAAATCTATCAGGCAGACAAAACCATCGCCGTAGCCACCGCCGCTATCCGCAACTCGCAGAACGGCGCAGAGCTCGTTGCGCGTGTAGCCGAGGAAACCGGCATTCAGCTGCACATCATCTCCGGCAATACTGAGGCCTACTTCAGCTATCTTGGCGTTATCAACACCCTGAACGTCAAGGACGGCATCATCTTCGACCTTGGCGGCGGCAGCACCGAGCTGATTTTATTCAAGAACCGCAAGATTTTGGAGACCGTCTCCCTGCCCATCGGCGCAGTAAACACCACCGCAATGTTCAACACGCGCAATGTTATGCCGCCAAACGTCTACAGCGATGTCAGCTTCTTCATCATGAGCAGGCTCGACCAATATCCGTGGATTAAGCAGGCAGGCCTGCCGCTTATCGGCGTCGGCGGCACAGCACGTACTGTTGCCAAGATAATTCAGCGCAGCAAAAAATATCCTGCGACGAAAATCCACAACTATGCCTATACCATGCAGGTCTATCGCGACTTCTTCAACAAGCTGCGCAGCACAAATCTGGAGCAGCGCAAAAAAATCTCCGGTCTGAGCAGCGAGCGCAGCGATATTATTCTTGCAGGCAGCAGCATTATCCGCTGCCTGCTCGAAGCGACAGGCGCCCCCAAGCTCATCACCTCTGGCTGCGGTCTGCGTGAAGGCCTGTTCTACGATTATTATTCTAAATCGTTCAAGGTGCCGCTGATTGCACCGGATATTCTGGCACGCAGCCGCGAGAACATGCTCAAGCTGTACGAAAAAACTGATTCCACCCACGCGCGTCATATCGCACATCTTGCCCTGTCTATGTTCGACAGCTGGAAGGAGCTGCACGGCCTGCGCCAAAGCTATCGCCGCCTGCTCGAAACAGCAGCCCTGCTGCACGACATCGGCATCACCATCAACTTCTACAGCCATGCGCGCCACAGTGCCTATATGATTCAAAACGCCAAGCTCTTCGGCCTCACGCACAAGGAGCAGCTTATCACCGCTGCTATCGCAGGCTGGCACAACGGCATTTCCAAAAGCTATTTCAAAGACCGCTTCTACAAGGATATGCTGACCGAGGAAAACTGGGCCACCATCAATAAGCTTGCCCTGCTGCTGGCGCTGGCAGAAAGCCTCGACTATACGGAAACAACGCAGATTCACATCATCCAGCCGACGCTGAACAAAAAATCTGCTCTGCTCAAGCTGTACGCCCAAGGCATCCCCAGCATCGAAATGCATCAGATAAAAGGACATCTCGCCTGGTTCAAGAAGGCCTTCGGTGTAGACCTGCAGATTGAGCTGGCAACAGCAAAATAACACCTAACTAAAAAGGGTTCCCGCACCTCAATGCAGGAACCCTTTTTTTATTTGCTTATTTTGCTGCGGCCTTCAAAATACCGTGTACCATGAGAGCGCTGTTATACAAATCCTCTTCCTTGATGAATTCGTCAACAGTATGGACATTGCTCATGCCCGTGCCCAAGATTACGCTCGGCAGGCCATAAGCATTGAAGAAGTTGGCATCACTGCCGCCGCCGGTAACGGTGATTTCCGGTGTAAAGCCATGCTCTGCGCAGGAAGCCTTCGCCAGACGTACCACCTCGCTGTCCTCAGCAACAGAGAAGGAGGAATACTTATGCTCGACAGCAGCCTCTGCCCTCGCGCCATACTTTTGCGCACTATTCACGATAGTATCCACAATCTCAGAGCAGATTGCTTCGAGCTTTTCTTTATTACGGCTGCGTGCATCGCCCTCAATCGTTACGAGGTCAGGCACGATATTCGTTGCCTTGCCGCCGCCGATAATGCCGATGTTGCAGGTTGTTTCCTCATCAATACGGCCATAGCGCTGCACGTCAGCCAAAGCCTTAGCAGCAATCATAATGGAGTTGATGCCCTTTTCCGGCTCCAGACCGCCATGCGCAGTTTTGCCGATGATATCAATTTTATATTTTTTCTGTCCCGGTGCGCCAATAACAATCTCGCCCGGTGCGCCTTCACCATCCAGCGCATAGCCAACGTCTGCACGCAGCTTGGACTTATCCATGCAGCGAGAGCCGTTTACGCCGCCCTCCTCACAGATAGTGAAGAGAATCTGAATTGCACCATGCGCAGTGCCTTCCTCCAGCAGCAGGCGGATGCCCTCTAAAATAGCCTCTACGCCAGACTTGTCGTCGCCGCCTAAAATAGTCGTGCCGTCGCTGTACAGCACGCCGTCCTTTTGTACAACAGTCGTGCCGCCGCAGGGCTCCACGCCGTCCATATGTGCAGAAAGCAGTACGCACGAAGCCTTCTCGCAGCCCTCGCTTGCAGGCAGGAACGCCCACAGGTTGCCGCAGTTGCCGCCTAACAGCTCACCGGCATTATCCTCCTCTACAGTAAAGCCCATAGCCTCCAGCTTGCCCTTCAGCAAATCGAAAACAGGACGCTCCTGTAAGCCATGGCAGGGAAGTGCCACGATTTCCTTAAACTCTGCGAGCATACGCTCCTTGTTTACTTGTGTCATATATATCAATCCTTTCTATAAATAGCTTATAACCAGCCAGTGTGCTCCAGCAAAATCTTCACACCGATGCAGATAAGCACGCTGCCGCCGCAGATATTCGCGCGTGCGCCCACCGCACTGCCCAGCCTGAAGCCTGCCAGACCGCCAAAGGCAGCAATAACAAAAGTAACAACGCCAATCAGCGTCGAGGACAGCCAAATATTGACGTTCAAAAACGCTAGGCTGATACCGACAGCCAGAGCATCAATGCTGGTAGCAACAGCCAGCACCGCCATCTCCTTCGTCGTATAGCTTTTCTTGATGTCGCAGGCCTCCTTTGCCTCGCGAATCATGTTCACGCCTAGATATAAAAGCAGCGCAAAGGCAAGCCAATGGTCATAATCGACAATATAATCACGGAAGGACGCCGCTCCAAAATAGCCGATAACAGGCATCAGAAACTGAAAGGATCCGAACCAAAGGCCAAAGCGCAGCGCACCAGCCGTTCTGCTCTCCGGCGCCAGCACCATACTACCGCAAACAGACACCGCAAAGGCATCCATCGCCAGACTGACAGCCAAAAGTAGCAATTCTGCTAAGCTCATATTTTCCCCTCACAAAAATCTTCAACAACTAAATCAGCACCAAAATCACCTAGAAGGTATTAGATGCATCTCATTTACTTTCTTTTTCCTTGCGCAACAGCAGCAGCAAACGCTTATGATCCTTGCTCATCTTAAACACGCGGAATACACTCGTCATCAGCATCATGCCCAAGGCAATCGCGCTGGCATCCATCACCGTAGTAATCAGGATATTCACGCCTGTATCATAATTATTCTCGATAATCGCCGCCATGCCTCTGTACATGCCAAGTCCCGGCACAATCGGAATAATACCGGGAATAACAAAAATCGTTACCGGCTGCTTAAAAACACGCGCCGCCAGCTCGCTCAACAGCGACAGCACCACCGTCGCCGCAAACATAGCATAGAAGGAGTCATAATTTAAATCCTTACGGATATAGACATAAACAACCCAGCCTACAGCGCCAATCAGACCGCTGACGTGCAAGCTTTTGCGCGGCGCCTGAAACAGCACGCCGAAGGCCGCTGTTGCCAGAAACGAAAAGAGGAAGGCCTCCCAGTAATTTATGCCCATAGCTTCCACCCCCAGTGATACCAGATAAGCAGGCTAAAGGCCAGGCCAATAGCGATAGACGTAGCAAAGAGCATAGCCTCCGCTATACGCGCATTGCCCGACATCAGGTCGCCTGCCATATAGTCACGCAGACCGTTGGTGAAGGCCACGCCAGGCAAAAACGGCATCAACGCACCTACGATAATATTCGTGCGCGTACACTCGCCGTCCATCTCACAGCACATAATCGCCAAAGCACCGATGGCTGCACCGGAAAGCGCATTCTCCCAAAAGGCACTCGGACGATAGCCGCCGAGCTGCTTTAAAAGCACCATCGACAAGCCGCCCGT
>JAIHZV010000032.1 GCA_022718015.1 Phascolarctobacterium sp.
GTCCTGAGCCAGGATCAAACTCTCCAATAAAGTTTTATTGAAGAACCGATTTGGCTCTTATTATTTTAAAAAAGAAGTTATTTGACTTGGTCTTGCGTTATAAAACGCTCGACCCGCACATTCGCTTTTTTCTAGGTTTATGTTCAGTTTTCAAGGTTCATGTCTTACGATTTTGGCTTTTATTTCGTTGCCGTATCGCGACGACTTGTATATAATACCACGACCGGTGCATCCTGTCAACACCTTTTTTGCAAGTTTTTTCGTCTTTTTGCGTGATATACTTGGGACAGTGGAAAAAGAGAGCATTCTGTATACACGCTTTCAGACGTTAAAAATTTCTTGAAAAAACTTCAAAAAAAGTGCTGGAAACCTCTAAAAAACGCCTAATTTTCTTCTTTTCTCTAGGAACATTAAGCAAAATTTTTTTGAGAAAAATCCTCGAAGAAAAACTGACCAACCAGTCAATTCGCCATGATTTCGTCATAATTATCATCTATACTATACTCAACAAGAAAAAAGCAAAGGCCGACAGCCTTAAATAAGAAAGTGGGTGCACATTATGACGACAAAAATTTTCCAATACGCGAAAAAAACTACCGCTATCACCTTAGCAGCGCTCTGCTTTTCCTTACCATTGACAGGAATTGCTTCTGCACACGGCAGACACGATGCACCGCCGCCACGCCATCATGACCGCTACGACCGTCACGACCGCGACGATCATTATGACCGTTACAACCGTAAGCATAAGAGCGACAGCTATGTAACGAAGAAGCACAGCAACCAAAAAGCGGTCACGAGCTTCATCGTTGGCGCCGTCCTGGGTGCGGTAATTGCTAAGAACACCTGATATGATAGTATTATATAGAAGAAAAAATGCTGACGCACTAAACTAATAGTACGTCAGCATTGCTTTTGCGAGTATCAAAGGACGCGCAGCTTATGAGCTGCAGCGTCTTTATTTTTTACATGTCGCGGCTAGCGATAATATCTACGCCAAGACCTAAGATGTCCTTTACAACAACATCGCCAGTCTTAATCGGAGCCGTAACCTTTACGCCACGCAAAAAGCGTGCGCAGTCAAGAATGCGCTCCTTCGGCAGTACATTAGCAGATACTACGGGCAGCAAAGGCAGCAGGCCGCCTTCTACCGCAACGGTAGAGGTCAGCATACGCTTCGGAGCCGTAACTTCATCGTTAGCATATTTAGCGCCACGCGGGCAGGTGTTGCCGGTAACATTGGTAACTGCGCCGTTTTCAATGGTCACAGTCATCTCGCAGCCCATAGGGCACATAATGCAGTTCATAACACGAGTTTCAACAGCCATTTTATACCCTCCTTACAGTACCAGACCTACGGTAACTTCGTCACCAATCTGTTCAAATTTGCTTGCCGGGATTTCTACGGCAATCATTTCACTGGGCTTTGCTACGGGCAGAGGACGGCTCAGCAGAACGTTCTCGCCGCTCTTAACCACCAGCTTAACCTTGCGGTGCGGTGCAGCAACACGCATGAACAGCTTAACCTTCTCGTCAGCAGGCATTTCTGCAGGCAGAGTGAGCTTTTGCGGTACGCAGGTGCGTACACCGTCAATAGCCTTCACAGTTACATTGCGGTTATCGCTGGAAAGCTTCTCCTGAGCCTTGAGTGCAGCATATTTGCCTGCGATTTCAGCTTCTTCGGATACGAAGTCAACCAGGTCATGTACGTGTACAACGTTGCCGGCAGCAAAGAAGCCGTCGAGGCTGGTTTCACGATGCTGGTCAACAACAGGGCCGTTGGTCAGCGGATTCATTTCCAGATCCAGACCGCGGGACAGCTCGTTCTCCGGAATCAGGCCAACAGACAGCAGTACGGTATCGCACTCGATATCAAATTCAGTACCCGGAATCGGGGTCATGCGCTCATCAACCTTAGCAACAGTAATACCGGTTACGCGCTCCTCACCATGAACAGCAACGATGGTGTGAGAGAGATACAGAGGAATATCATAGTCATTCAGGCATTGTACGATATTACGAGTCAGACCGTTAGAGAAGGGGCAGATTTCCAGGCAAGCCTGAACCTTGCAGCCCTCCAGGCTCATACGGCGAGCCATAATCAGACCAATATCACCACTGCCGAGGATAACAATTTTATGACCGGGCAAGTAGCCTTCCATATTAACCATGCGCTGAGCAGCACCAGCAGTGAAAACGCCTGCCGGACGCTCGCCCGGAATACGGATAGCGCCACGGGTACGCTCACGGCAGCCCATGGTCAGGATAACAGTTTTGCCTTCCAGCTTCAGCAGACCTTTTTCCGGATTTACAGCAATAACTGTTTTATTGTTTTGTACATCTAATACCATGGTATCAACCAGGGTTTCGATTTCAGGTTTATCAGCAACGAGCTCGATGCAGCGATGTGCATAGCCAGGGCCGGTCAGCTCTTCCTTGAAGTGATGCAGACCGAAGCCGTTATGGATGCATTGCTGCAGGATACCGCCGAGTTCGCGGTCACGCTCGATAACAACGATTTTTTTAGCACCATTCTGCCATGCGCTGTAAGCAGCAGAAAGACCGGCAGGACCACCGCCAACAATAATTACATCATATAATTGGTTCATTATTATTCCTCCCCGCCATCTACAGCATATTTTTCGTAGAACATATTAGAATCAGTACGTTCCTTGAGCACCTCAGGAATAGAGATATTCAGCTCACGTGCCAGAATCTGGGTAACACGCGGACCACAGAAACCGCCTTGGCAGCGGCCCATGCCTGCACGAGTGCGGCGTTTTACACCGTCAACAGTGCGAGCACCTACAGGAGCGTTGATAGCTTCCACAATCTCGCCCTCGGTAACAGTCTCGCAGCGGCAGATTACACGGCCATACAGATTATCCTCGGCAATCTTAGCAGCCTTTTCATCAGAGGTCATGTAGTTGAATGCTTTATGCTTCGGCAGAGCAGCCTTGAAGTCTGCCTTCTTAGCAGCGCCGCTTACGCGAGCAATCTCGTTAGCAATCAGCTCACCAACAGCAGGAGCTGCGGTCAGGCCAGGAGACTGCATGCCAGCAGCATTGTACAGGCCTTCAACCTTTTCAGAGGGACCGAGGATAAAGTCGCCGGTGCTGGAAACAGCACGCAGGCCGGCAAACTCGGTAATAGCAGCGCCCATCGGCAGGTTCGGAATCAGCTTCTTAGCAGAAGCAATGATTTCATTCATGCCCTGAGTCGTAACAGCCTTATCCTCCTTGGATTCCTGCTCGTTAGCGTTAGGACCGATGAAGGTGTTGCCATGGGTAGTGGTGCAAACCAGGATACCCTTGGATTTTTTGGTCGGAGTCGGGAAAACTACACCATAAACAAGGCTGGTGCAAGCAGTCTTGTCGAACAGGATGTATTCGCCCTTACGCGGAGTAATAGTGAAGGTGTCATCGCCTGCAAGCTTAGCAACCTCGTCAGCATAAATACCAGCAGCATTTACTACGTATTTAGCAGCGATAGTGCCCTTAGAGGTTTCAACACCGGTGATTTTGCCATTTTCCTTAACGAAGCCCAGCACCTTGCAGTCGCGGATAACCTCAGCACCGTTTTGTACAGCGCATTGAGCGAAAGCAATAGCAGCACCGAACGGCCAGCATACGCCGGCACTCGGAGCCCACAGAGCGCCCTTAACAGAGGTCAGGTTCGGCTCCTGCTCGAGAACTTCTTCTTTAGAGAGGATTTGCAGGCCTTCAACGCCGTTCTTTTTGCCGCGTTGCAGCAGCTCCTGCAAAGTCTGCATTTCCTCGTCGGTGGTTGCAGCAACCAGAGAGCCAGTCCATTTAATATCCAGATCCAGCTCGTTTTGTAGCTCGTGGTACAAAGCATTGCCACGAACATTGGTAATAGCCTTGAGGCTGCCAGTCGGCGCGTCAAAGCCAGCATGAAGAATTGCACTGTTAGCCTTCGTAGTGCCGATAGCGATGTCCGGCTCTTTTTCCAGCAGAACGCATTTCAGGTCATACTTAGAAAGCTCGCGCAATACAGCAGTACCTACAATGCCGCCACCAATAACGACTACATCAGCAGATTTTACAAATTCCATTCCGTCACTTCCTTGCTGAAATTTTCTTATAATAATACAAGATAATTCTATCACATATGTTACAAAAAAAGAAGAGGTTAAGGAAAATAAAAATAAAAAAAGGCCAGTGCGGGACATATTATGTCCATGATATTGTAAAGAAAAAGGCCTCACGCTGCTGCGCAAGACCTTATCTTCTTATCCACGTTTCTTCACAAAAAATTTCAGCGGCACCTTCGCCTCCAGCCAGCTAATAAACATATCCGCCAGCGGCGTTAGCAAAATCCAGCTCAACACAAGCAGCACGAAGGAAACAGAGCCAACATATACATCGGTAAACCAATGCGCTCCGCCCATAATACGCGGCAGAGAAAAAACCACAAACACGCCAAGCGCCTTAACAAAGGCATCCGCGCCAATATATTTCCACATATAAACTGCGAAAATAAGCAGCATCATACCATGGTCGCCAGGAAAGCTGCTGGCTGACCTGTCCTTAGCAGGCAGGCCGCTAAGCTGGCTGACCCAGTTAACATCATGATACAGCTTGTCAAAATACACTGACGCACTTACGCGGTCAATCGACAGAAAATGGTCGCACTGCTTGATAACCACAGCGCTCACCAGCATCGCCACACCGATGCAAAACAGCCAGCGCTTGCCCTCAACATTACTTTTGCGATAATAGCTGTAAAAAATTGCCAGCATCGCTACGAAGGCAATCACGTCGAACACACGCAGATTTATAATGCCCACGAACATAGCAAAAGCATGGCTTTCAACAAGCAGCCTGTTAAAGAAATAAAAAATTCCCTTATCAAGCGCCAGCCACGGTCCATGATAGCCTGCGGCAGGGGAGCTGGCAAACCAGCTGCCCAAAAGCAAAGCGCCCAGAATATTGCATAAAATTATCCAGAATAAATTTGTTTTCTTCATATAATTCTCCTCGTCTTTTCTCCAAAAACTTCATTTAACATTTCTACCGTAATATGATAACATATTCTTAGGCAAGATATAAGTATTTACCGTGAAATTTTTTACACAACGAAAGGAGCTGGACTATATGCGTAAATTTATCCATGTCATAGCCTGCATCCTGCTTTGCTGCCTGAGCCTCACAGCCTTCGCCGCAGCCAAAAGCAGAGTAGACGTCACCGACGACGAGCTGAAGGCAAAGGAAACGATTACTGTTAACGAAATGAACGAACGCCTGCAGGCAGCTTCTGACGAAGACCTGCTTTATGTAAAAATCAAGGATGATAGAGTAGAGGTATATCAAGGCCTTGCGTCCGACCGCTCCCTGCGCAAGCAGCTTATTATCGCGCTGCCGCCGACAGAAATGCTGCGCCTTTATACGAAGAACAAAGAGACCTTTGAGCAAATGCAGAAAATGCTCAGTGACTACGAACGCGACAACACGAACTTCAACGGTTATAAAATCATCACTGATAAGGACAATCCGCGCAAGCTGGCTGACGGTACGAAAATCTACCGCTGCTGGTTTATGAAGATTGCCAGAGAAAAAGCCAGCCGCCGCGGCCATGACTTTCCGATTGGTATCGGCATAGGTATTGGCGGCGGCCACCACCACGGTCCATGGATTGGGGTAGGGTGGTAAAGGCTGCATAAAAGCTCCCTCTTAAATTCTAGCTGTACACTTAGCGACAGCTGCTTTTAAGAGGGAGCTTTTTATTTTTTCTACATTAGAATGCAGGCTCAATGGTGCCTTTGTATTTCTCGGCAATGAACTTCTTCACTGCCTCAGACTGATAAGCTTTGACAAATTCCTTATATTCGGCCTTGTCCTTATCCTTCGCGCGGGCAGCAATAATCATCACAGCCAGCGGTTCATCCTTAGGCTCCAGGAAGATATTCTGCTTCTTCACATCCAAACCGCCGCTCATTACATAGTTCATGGTAATAGCCGCTGCATCAACATCAGCCAGACTGCGCGGCAGCTGTGCGGCCTCCAGCTCTTTGAATTGCAGATGCTTCGGATTCTCCACAACATCCTTCGGCGTAGCCTTCATGCCCACGCCAGCCTTTAATTTCAGCAGGCCTGCACGCTCAAGCAGCAGCAGGCCGCGGCCACCGTTCGTCGGATCGTTCGGAATAGCAATCGTTGCCCCGTCAGGAATATCCTTCACGTCATGCACCTTGTCGCTGTAAATGCCCATGCGCATCAAAATAGCATTGCCGACAGGCACAAGGTCAGTCTTGTTCGTCTTGTTGAAGTTATCCAGGAAGGGCTTATGCTGGTAGCTTACCAAATCCAGCTCGCCGTCGGCCAAAGCTTTGTCCGGTGTAACATAATCAGAGAACTCCACAACCTGTACCTTTAGGCCACTTTTAGCCGCTTCCTTAGCTGCAGCCTCTACAACCTCAGCATGCGGACCGGCGGTAGCACCAACCTTAATCGTTGTTTGAGCCTGTTTATCACCGCCGCCGCAGCCTGCTGCCGCCAATGCCACTACAGATAATGCAATAACCAATAATTTTTTCAACATAATTCATCGTCTCCTTTGTAAAACTAAAATAAAAAAAGCCTTCGTTTATCCATACCGCATTTTCATTATGCAGTAAGGGACGAAAGCAAACTTCGTGGTACCACCCAGCTTCACTGCCACCTCACGATAGCAGCCTCCTCAAGTACGCAGGCAGCTAAGCCCTTAATACTCCAGCACTATAACGGGTGCGCCCGGACGACCTAAACTTTACGATTCAGCCAATCAGCTCCAAGACCATCTTCGGCAAAATTCCTTGCGCTTCCTTGCACCAGAACGGAAGCTCTCTGCAGCATTTCCTTTTGCTTACTCTTCTTTTCATCGCTCCATATGAACTTGTGAGTAAAAATATACAACCACTTAGCGCATATGTCAACAAAAAATTTTTAAAAGCCTAGTGCTTTGGTAGAATTGTAACGGATGTAACAACCTATCCTGCTTTTTATACCTACGCTCAACTACACCTAAAGCATAATAAAAAATTTTATTTTACATTTCTTCATTAGAGCGCACAAAATTTAAGAAAAAAGTGTAAAATAACCTATTGACATTCTAGGCTTTATCATGTAAATTATCAAGCAACATCAGTGCAGATGATAATCAACTATCCCGATAACACATAAATTTTCGTCAAGCGAGGGAGAAAGTACCAGAGACGAAGAATGGTGACGAAGGCGTACTCAACGTACGTCGAGGAGCCATTCTGAAGTATATGGTGCTTTATCGCTCGCTAGTGAAAGGAGAAATCAACACTATGGAATTTGCAACAAAATGTATCCACTCCCTCGGCGCCAACGACGCTACAGGCTCTATCACCCCGGCTATCTACATTTCCTCAACCTTCGCTCATCCGAAGCTGGGGGACACCACAGGCTTTAACTATACCCGTGAATCCAATCCGACGCGTGCAAGACTGGAAACCCTCGTCGCTGCTCTGGAGGAGGGCATAGACGCTTTAGCTTTTTCCTCCGGCATGGCGGCAGTCGACGCCGTGATGAATTTGTTTGCACCTGGTGACCATATTATCACAGGCAACGACCTCTATGGCGGCTCCTTCCGTCTGTTCCGCAACATCAATGCCAGAAACGGCGTCGAATTCACCACTGTGCATACTTCTAAGCTGGAAGAAATCAAGGCAGCCATTAAGCCTAACACGAAAGCTATCTTCCTCGAAACACCGACTAATCCCACTATGGAAATCAGCGACCTGCGTGCCATCAGCAAAATTGCCAAGGAGAACAACTTTCTCGTTATTGTCGATAACACCTTCCTGACACCGTACTTCCAAAAGCCGTTGGCACTTGGCGCCGACATTGTTATCCATAGCGGTACAAAATATCTTGCTGGTCACAACGATGTGCTTGCAGGCTTCACCGTAGTCAAGGAACAGACGCTTGCTGACAAGCTGCGCCTGATTTATAAAACCACCGGTGCCTGTCTGGGCGCCCTCGATGCCTGGCTCGTTATCCGCGGTATCAAAACGCTGCCGCTACGCATGGAGCAGCACCAGAAAAACGCCACAGCCATCGCCGCTTGGCTGCAAAAGCAGCCGCGTGTCAAATATGTGCTGTATCCAGGTCTTGCGGAGCATCCAGGCTATGCTGTCAACAAGGCGCAAACCAGCGGCTTCGGTGGCATGATTTCCTTCGCTGTTGATAACGCAGAAACTGCACGCCAGCTTCTTGAAGGAGTTAAGCTCATTCAATTCGCCGAAAGTCTTGGCGGTACAGAAAGCCTGATAACTTATCCGATTCGCCAAACGCACACTGACCTGACACCGGAGGAATGTGCAGAGAAGGGGATAACCGACTGTCTGCTGCGCCTGTCCACCGGCATCGAAGCAACAGAGGACTTAATTGCTGATTTGGCGCAGGCCTTCGCTGCTATTCAATAATTTTTATAGATATAATTAGGTGATACATTATGACGAAATATAACTTTGATGAAGTAATCAGCAGACAACACACAGGCTGCCTGAAATATGATTTTTCTGTTCAGCGCGGTCGTCCTGCTGACGTACTGCCGTTCTGGGTGGCAGATATGGATTTTCCTATTGCCCGGGAAATACAAGAAGCACTGCTCGCACGCTGCCAGCATGCTATTTTCGGCTATAGCGAAAGCGATGACGCTTATTTTGCCGCTGTACATGACTGGTATGCTAAGCATTTCGGCTGGGAAACGCAGCAGGAATGGCTCACCAAAACACCTGGCGTAGTTTTTGCTTTGGCTGCTGCCGTCAGAGCCTTCACCAAGCCAGGCGACAGCGTGCTCATCAACCAGCCTGTTTACTATCCGTTCAGCGAAGTAATAAAAGATAATAAACGTGAGCTTATCAATTCGCCTCTGGTACTCAAGGACGGCAAATACAGCATTGACTTTGCTGATTTAGAAAAGAAAATTATCGAGCACCGGGTAAAGCTTTACATCCTCTGCTCGCCGCATAATCCGGTTGGGCGTGTCTGGAGCAGGGAAGAGCTGCGCAAGCTTGGCGACATCTGCCTTGCGCATGATGTGCTTATTGTCAGCGACGAGATTCACTCGGACTTCGTCTGGGGTGACAACAAGCACACTGTTTTTGCCTCCTTAGGCGCAGAATATGCGCAAAACTGCGTTGTCTGCACTGCGCCCAGCAAAACCTTCAATATCGCCGGACTGCAGGTTTCTAATATCTTCATTCCTAACGCTAAGCTGCGCCGCGCCTTTCAGCATGAGGTTGCTGCCGCAGGCTACAGCCAGCTGAATACGCT
>JAIHZV010000033.1 GCA_022718015.1 Phascolarctobacterium sp.
GGGCGCACGCATCAGATACGCGTTCATCTCGCCCACATCGGGCATCCGCTCGTCGACGATAATCTGTACGGCACGCCCGGCCCGCAGTCGCGTCATGCACTGCACGCCTACCGTCTCGCCTTCAAGCATCCCGTAAGCGATGATTTTTTAGAAATAACGCGCATTTTGCCCGCTGATTTGCGAAAAATACTGTACTAATCCCGCTTTAAATGATATAATTAGCATATACTAATGTTAAATATAAGGAGGATATTATAATGCCTTTAGTAACATCAACCGAAATGTTCAAAAAAGCATACGAAGGTCACTATGCTGTTGGTGCCTTCAACGTAAACAACATGGAAATCATCCAAGGTATCGTAGCTGCTGCAAAAGCTGAGCAATCTCCGCTGATTCTGCAGGTAAGCGCCGGTGCCCGCAAATATGCCAACCACATCTACCTCATGAAGCTGGTTGAAGCAGCTATCGAAGACACTGGTCTGCCTATCTGCCTGCATCTGGATCATGGCGAAGATTTTGAAATCTGCAAAGCCTGCGTTGACGGCGGCTTCACCTCCGTTATGATCGACGGCAGCAAGCATCCGTTTGAAGAAAACATCGAAATGACTCGTCGTGTTGTTGAATACGCTCACGAGCGCGGCGTTGTTGTAGAAGCTGAGCTGGGCCGTCTGGCCGGCGTTGAAGATGCTGTAAAGGTTAACTCTAAAGACGCAACCTACACCGATCCTGATCAGGCTGTAGAGTTTGTTGAACGCACCGGCTGCGACAGCCTGGCAATCGCTATCGGCACCAGCCACGGCGCTTATAAATTCAAAGGCAAACCGGAGCTGGACTTCGCTCGTCTGGAAAAAATCACCAACCTGCTGCCCGGCTATCCGCTGGTTCTGCATGGTGCTTCCACCGTTATCCCGTCCTTTGTTGAAGAATGCAACAAATACGGCGGCAAGCTCGACGGCGCTCAAGGCGTACCGGAAGATATGCTGCTGCAGGCTGGCAAATTCGGCGTTTGCAAAATCAACATCGACACCGACCTGCGTCTGGCAATGACCGCTTCTATCCGTAAGCACCTGGTTGAAAACCCTGGCGACTTCGATCCGCGTCAATACCTGAAGCCTGCTCGTCAGGCTATCCAGGATATGGTTGCTCATAAGATGCGCGACGTGCTCAACAGCAGCAACAGACTGTAATTTAATATAGCTATTCAAATATGGCTGTCGTATAACTGCGGCAGCCATATTTTTATTTTCTATAACGTGAATTTAAACGCCTAAATCTCGTGCCCCCTGTACCCTTCGGGTATTAGCACGACCAACTATTCTCTACGAAAATCGGGTCTTAGCGTCAAAGGGGGCTGGCATCGCGAAGCGATGACTGAGGGTTATGCGCACAAAGAAAAAACCACGCTTAGTTTGGCAGCCTAAACGTGGTTTTTTCTTTGGATTTTTAGGATTTTGGATTTTAGGATTTTATAATGTGCCACATAAGTGGCAAAAGGAAGACAAAATCAATGATACAAAAAAAGGTGATGCCATAGAATGACATCACCGAAAACTTCCTACACAATCTGTAAGAAAGGCAACTGGCTGTCATCCATGAAAATGGTAAGACCCTATAGCTTTGTGTCCCAAGCTTTCGCCTGGTTTACTAAATTTTGAGTTGTTGGTAGCTAGAAAGCTACTGTTTTGAAGAAGTGACTTAATTATAGCATCTAAAAATGCTTTTGTAAAGTCCCTTTTCAATTTTTTCACAAGCCAGCTTGTTCACGCAGAGTAGCAGCCTTATCGGTGTGCTCCCAAGGCAGGTCGATATCAGTACGGCCGAAGTGACCGTAAGCAGCAGTCTGTTTGTACAGCGGACGCAGCAGGTTCAGCTCCTTGATGATGCCGTTCGGGCTCAGGGAGAAGTTTTTGTTTACCAGCTCGGAGATAGCTTCGTCAGAAATTTTGCCGGTGCCGAAGGTTTCAACGAGTACGGATACAGGCTGAGCAACGCCGATAGCATAAGCCAGCTGAATTTCGCATTTGTCTGCCAGGCCTGCAGCAACGATGTTTTTAGCAACGTAGCGTGCAGCATAAGCAGCACTGCGGTCAACCTTAGAAGGATCCTTGCCGCTGAAGGCGCCGCCGCCATGACGAGCCATGCCGCCATAGGTATCAACGATAATCTTACGGCCGGTCAGACCAGCATCGCCCTGCGGACCGCCGATAACGAAGCGACCGGTCGGGTTGATATAGTATTTGGTATTTTCGTCGAGCATTTCTGCCGGAACAATCGGTTTAATAACCTTTTCGATAATGTCAGCGCGAATTCGCTCATTCGAAGCTTCCGGCGCATGCTGGGAGGAAACAACGATAGCGTCAACGCGAACCGGTTTGCCGTCGTCATATTCAACGGTAACCTGAGTTTTGCCGTCCGGACGCAGATAAGGCAGAATGCCGTCCTTACGAACCTTGGTCAGCTGCAGAGACAGCTTGTTAGCCAGATATGCAGGCATCGGCATGTAGCTTTCGGTTTCGTTGGTTGCATAACCAAACATCATGCCTTGGTCGCCGGCGCCGGTTTCTTCCTCAGCAGCCTTGCCCTCTTTTGCTTCCAGAGCCTTGTCAACGCCCATAGCAATATCGGGGGATTGCTCGTCGATGGAAATCAGCACGCCGCAGGTGTTGCCGTCGAAGCCATATTTAGCGCGGTCATAGCCGATGTCAATTATGGTTTTGCGTGCGATTTTCGGAATATCTACATAGCAGCTGGTGGAAATTTCACCAAAGATATGTACTTGACCGGTAGTAACGATGGTTTCGCAGGCTACGCGGCCCTTCGGATCGTTTTCCAGAATAGCGTCTAAGACAGCATCAGAAATTTGGTCAGCAATTTTGTCAGGATGTCCTTCAGTTACGGATTCAGAAGTAAATAATTTTCTCATGTTTGTGCTCCTTTCACTAAGCAAATCATCAATATGGTATAAAAAAAGGCGTTCTCATTATGAGAACGCCTCAAATTATCCTTTAAGCATTCTCATCTTACAGCTGTTGCTGCAGGACTTAGCACCGTTTACAGATGTCACTCTGCAATGGTTGCTGCGACTTCACAGGGCCATTCCCTCCATCGCTCTTGATGAGTAATATGAAATTTATTACGATGACTATTATATAGCAAACGCGTAGGAATAGCAAGTGTTTTTTGCACAAATTCACAAATATTCCTAACACCTGCCATACATACAAGCTTATTAATATATTATGCGATTAAGCCTGTCGTTCATTACGGATACGAATGGCTTCATCAAGGATTTTATTAGCTACATCAACCTTCGGCATCTGCTCCAGCTCACGCACATCGCCATTCGCAAACAGGAATTTTACGATGTTCGTATCGGAGTTGAAGCCGGCACCAGCAGCGGTTACGTCGTTAGCTACAATCATATCCAGATTCTTTTTGACAACCTTTTCACGTGCATTAGCCAGCAGATTTTGCGTCTCTGCAGCAAAGCCGACCAGCACCTGCTGCTCTTTTTTCGCGCCCAGGGTTTTTAAAATATCCGGGTTCTTGTCCATCACAACAGTCAAAGCGTCGTCAGTTTTCTTTTTGATTTTTTGGTCTGCCACATCACGCGGACGATAATCAGCAACAGCAGCAGCCTTAATCACGATGTCTACATCGCCATAGGCAGCAAGGCAGGCCTCAAGCATCTCGTTCGTCGTTTCGACATTCACCACGCGCACATTCGGCGGTACAGCCAAAGCAGAGGGACCGCTGATCAGCAGCACGTCAGCACCACGCTCCGCAGCCATCTGTGCTACAGCGTAGCCCATCTTGCCGCTCGAACGGTTGCCTACATAGCGCACGGGGTCAATCGGCTCGCGTGTGCCGGCAGCAGTAACGAGCACGCGCAGACCACGCAGATCGCCCTCGCGTCCGGCAAAGAACGCGCTCATGAACTCTACAATCTGCTGTGGCTCAGGCAGCCGGCCGGGACCGCTCGTGCCGCAGGCCAGATGACCGACAGCAGGCGGCATAACAGTCACGCCACGCTCCTGTAATTTAGCAATATTTTCCTGTGTAGCAGGATTTTGGTACATACCAGTATTCATAGCCGGGCAGACAACAATCGGTGCCTGTGCAGCCAGCAGCGTAGTGCTGAGCAAATCGTCAGCAATGCCGCAGGCCATTTTAGCCAGAATATTAGCAGTTGCAGGTGCAACTAAAAAGGCATCTGCCCAATTTGCCAGAGCAATATGCTCCACGTTAAACTCCTGGTTCGCATTCCACATGCTCGTAGCCACAGCGTTACCGCTGATTTCCTTAAAGGTCAGCGGCGTCACAAACTGCTGTGCATGCTCAGTCATAACCACACGCACCTCGCAGCCTGCCTTACGCAGACGGCTCACCAGGTCAACAGCCTTATAAACGGCGATACCACCGGTTACGCCCAAAACAATCTTCTTACCCTGTAACAAGGTTCATTTCCTCCTGCTATTATACGTTCTTAGTACGCTCGTAGGTAATTTTGTCATCTGCGATTTCACGCAGAGCAACGCTAACCTCTTTCTCAGCAGAGTTTACACCAGGAACAGTCAGCTCGCGAGCTCTTTTCGCAGCCAAAATAACTAAGGTATATTTGCTGTCAACCTTTTCAGCCAAATAGTCAATAGAGGGATCTACCATAGACATTATAAATTCACTCCTTTACTTTCACGCAGACACAGGTCTGTGCCTGTAAAATCCATTATTGCTTTGCTTTGCAAATTCTATCAACGATAAAATACGTTCTTGCTACGCGGTAGCGCTCGGCCTCCATAATGGTCAGCACCTTGTTGGCAGCCTTTTCCGCAATATCGTTAATAATAATATAATCATATTTTTGTGCATATGTCAATTCCCCGGCAGCAGAAGCCATGCGGCGCTTGATGACATCCTCGCTGTCCGTACCGCGCTTATAGATGCGTGCGGAAAGCTCGTCTAAGGAAGGCGGCACGATGAAGACGAACACGCCCTCGGGGAAGCGCTCCTTAATCTGCAGTGCGCCCTGGATATCAATCTCCAGCAGCACGTCCTGACCGGCGTTCAACAGGTCCTCAACATATTTGCGCGGCGTGCCGTAGTAATTGCCATAAACCTCAGCATACTCCAGCAGCTCACCGTTGGCAATCATTTCCTTAACCTGCGGTACAGTCTTAAAGAAATAATTTACGCCGTCCACCTCGCCTACACGCGGCTGACGGGTGGTAACAGAAATAGAATAACCCAAATCAGGCAGCTGGTCGCGAATCAGCTGGCAGATAGTGCCCTTGCCTGCACCGGAAGGACCGGAAACGACTAAAAGTACTCCCTTGGGAGTAACATTTTCTGTATGATGATGCATATGTGCTTACTCCTCTTCCTCAGTATCAGCAGTCTGTGCCACCAGACGGTTAGCAACAGTTTCCGGCTGCACAGCCGACAAAATAATATGACCGCTGTCGGTTACAACTACTGCGCGGGTACGGCGGCCATAGGTCGCGTCCACAAGCAGTCCCTTATCGCGGGCTTCCTGAATAATACGTTTAATTGGTGCGGATTCAGGGCTGATAATCGAAATAATACGGTTAGCAGCAACAATATTACCAAACCCAATATTAATAAGCTTAATATCCATATGGCCCTCCAGTTTTACTCGATATTTTGAATCTGTTCGCGGATTTTTTCGATTTCCGCCTTAATCTCGACCACAATCTGCGCCAGAGTATAATCGTTAGCCTTCGAAGCGATGGTGTTTGCCTCGCGGTTGAACTCCTGAATCAAAAAGTCCAGCTTACGGCCTACCGGCTGGTCAGAAGCGATAATCTGCTTGAACTGCTTGATATGGCTCTTCAAGCGGACAATTTCCTCCGTAATGCTCGTGCGGTCAGCAAAAATTGCTACCTCCTGCAAAAGACGCTCCGGCTCTACAGCGATATTGTTGTCAGCCAGAAGATTCGTCAGACGCTCCTGCAGCTTGTTCTGGTATTCCTCCACAACCATCGGGGAGCGCTCCTCAATCAGCGCCAGCTTTTCAGCAATCAGGTCAGCGCGATAGATAAAGTCGCCGTAAATATTGCCGCCCTCCGTCTCGCGCATTGCCACCAGGTTAGCCACAGCCTGATTAACAGCCTGCTCCACCTTCGGCCAAACGCTTTCAACATCAAAGAAGCCTTCCTTGACATTGATAACATCAGGGCATTTAGACAGATACATAATCTCAGCAGCAGCGTTGATGCCTGCCGCATCAGCGCCGATTGCCGCGCCCACCTCCTGCAATGCCTTATGGTAGGCAGCAGCAAGGTTCTTATCCACCTTCAGCGTGCAGTTGCCGCTCGTGGTATAATCAGCATTGACGAAAACATCAATGCGTCCGCGGCTGACTGTCTTCAAGATAGTCTTGCGGATTTTGTCCTCTAAGGGATTAAGAAAACGTGGTAAACGGATGGCAACCTCATTATAGCGATGGTTGACGGTCTTCATTTCAACGGTAACAGAAAAATCTGCGTCCTCATACTCGCCGCGGCCAAAGCCAGTCATGCTTTTTAACACGGGTATCCTCCTCGTCCTCACCAGCTCGTGGTGAAATAAATTTTGACATGATTAAAAGATAAGTCTATTATCTCAGCTTATCTGGAAACTTTATTATACCACATTTTTCGCAGGATTTCAGCATTTTTCTGCGTAAGACGACGTAAAAAGCGCTAATATTCCAATCCTACGCATGCAAAAAACTTGCAAAAAATAGTGCAATATGCTATATTAATTATAGAAAAGGACAACCGCCCACAAGGTGGTCGCCTTTAGGGAATATGATTAGAAAACCACCCCATTACTGGCGAGTTTAGGGGTGGTCTTCTTATGTCTGGACTCTTTATTGAAAGGAGCGTTACTATGAACTTAGAAGGCCTAACCCTCAAGCTCGTCACTGACACGCTCAGCCGCGAGCTGCTTAACAGCAAAATATATAAAGTTTTTATGCCCAACCCCCACGCTCTGCTGCTGCTTGTACGCCGCACACGCGATACGAACGCCCTGCTTGCCGACATGAACGGCGGCAGCCCCGCGCTCTACATCCCCGAGCAGCTGCCCGAGAATCCGGAAACGCCGCCCACCTTCTGCATGCTGCTGCGTAAGCATCTCGAGGAGGGCCGCATCACGCGCATCACGCAGAGCGGACTCGACCGTATCATCACGCTCGAAATTGATATGCTAGGCGCTTCCAGCAAAATCATCACGAAAAAGCTCATCTTTGAGCTTACAGGCAAAAACAGCAACATCATCCTCACGCAGGACGATATCATCATCGACAGCATCAAGAGAGTATCGGCGTTAGTGAGCTCCGTCCGGGAAGTACTTCCCGGCAAGATGTATTTCGTTGCCGATACCACCCACAAGAAAGATGCCATGACGGTGACAAAAGAGGAGTTCTTAACCGTTATGAAGGAAGCGCCCATGCCGGCGTTCAAGGCATTCTACACTTCCTTTACGGGCATTTCCCCCATTATGGGACAGGAAATCTGCCACAGGGCGGGTGTGGACGGCGAGCTTCCCACGGCGGCGCTTTCCGATGCAGAGATAACAAACATTTACAAAGAATGGACGGACATCCGTAACGACATAGAGGACGGCAAGTTTACCCCCTATATTGTATACGAAGGCAGAAAGCCGGTGGAATTTGCGGCATTTGATCTGACGATTTACGAGGACGGTGTGCATGAGTGCAAGCCCTATAACAGTATGTCCGAGGTGCTGGAAACTTATTTTGCGCAGAAAAATGCCCAGATCCGTATCCGTCAGCGCTCCACGGATTTACAGAAAATCGTCCATACGGCGCTGGAACGAAATGTGAAAAAATACGACGTGCAGCTGCAGCAGATGAAGGACACGGAAAAGCGGGATACCTACCGGGTATACGGAGAACTTCTGCATACCTACGGCTATAGCGCCGCACCCGGGGACAAGTCCTTGGAGGCGGTCAATTATTACACCGGGGAAACGGTGAAAATCCCCCTCGACCCGACCCTTACGGCAGCGGAAAATGCGAAGAAGTATTTTGATAAATACAATAAGATGAAGAGAACCTACGAGGCGTTAAGCAAGCTCACAAAGGAAGTGGGAGAGGAAATCGAACACTTAAAGTCCATAGAGGTGGCCTTACAGATCGCAGCCGGGGAGGAAGACCTTCTGCAAATCAGGGAGGAGCTGCAGGAAAGCGGCTATATGAGAAAACGGAACGGCGGCAAAAAGATGAAGGTGACAAGCAGACCCTTCCATTATATCAGCCGTGACGGCTACGACATCTATGTGGGCAAAAATAACCTGCAGAATGAGGAGCTTACGTTTAAGTTTGCCGACGGCGGCGACTGGTGGTTCCACGCCAAAGGCTGTCCCGGTTCCCATGTCATTGTAAAAAACAAGGGCAGGGGCGAACTGCCGGATGCCACCTATGAGGATGCGGCAAGACTGGCGGCCCATTATTCCTCCGCAGGCAGCCAGAACAAGGCGGAAGTGGACTACGTGGAGAAAAAACAGGTGAAGAAGCCGAACGGCGGCAAGCCGGGTTTTGTGGTATACTATACCAATTACTCCATGATGGCGGACACGGATATTTCGGACATAGAAAAAGCCGACGCGTAATAAAAGGGGGCTCCGACACCCCAAAGAAACAAAATAGGAATAGGAAAAGAACATGAATACGGATTATACTTTCAGGCGCCTGTCGTCCGACGAGGTGCTGGATATTTACGAAAATAGCTGCCCCTTACATTTCCCGGCACCGGAAATCAAGCCGGTGTTTATGATAAAGAGCATGGTGGAGCGGGGCGGTTACATCGGTATCGGTGTTTACGATGGAGACAGGCTGGCAGGGTATGCTCTCTGCGTGCAGGCACCGGAGAAAAACACCATACTGCTTGACTATCTGGCGGTGTTTGAAGAATACCGCAACAAGGGCGTGGGAGCGCTTATGTTAAAGGAAATGCAGCGGATTTACACGGACATGCACGGTGTTATTATCGAAACGGAACGTCCGGATAAGGCGGAGGATGAAGAAGACCGCACCCTGAGAATCCGCCGGAACGGTTTTTACAAACGGAGCGGCTGCCGTCAGACAGAGCTTCTGACCCAGGTGGCGGGTGTGGATTTCGGGATTTTTTACCTGCCGACGGGCAGACAGATGCCGGACGAAGAAGTGGCGGTGGATTTACAGAATATCTATGATTTTATGCTGGGAGAAAAGTACGGAAGGATGTTTGCCTTTACTTGACGAAAGCCCGCATTTCCACTATAATAAGTGC
>JAIHZV010000291.1 GCA_022718015.1 Phascolarctobacterium sp.
CATAAGGATAGATAAACATGATATAATGGATTATTATGGCAGCAGGTCTGCCGAGAGATACGAGAAGCGTTGAGAGGAAGAACATATGCAGATAAAAGCGATACTTTTTGATTTTGACGGAACCTTGGCGAATACGGTGGATTTGATTGTTGCTACGTTCGAGCATACGTGCAGGACTATGCTTGGCACTGTACCGCCGCGTGCAGCCATTGTCAATACGTTTGGCCTGCCGCTGGGGACGCGATGCTGGAGCTGTCGGGGAGAGAGGAGCTTGTAGAACAGATGCGCGACGTTTATCGAGAGTATAACAATATGCATCACGATGAAATGATTAAGCCGATTGCCGGTGTGCAGGAAACACTCGCAGCGCTTAAGGCGCAGGGCCTAAGGATTGCCGTGGTTACGTCGAAAAAGCAGCCGATGGTGCTGCGTGGAATAAGTTGCCTGCAGCTTGAGCAGTATATAGACGCAGTGATTGCGCTGGAGGATACGCAGCAAAGCAAGCCGCACGCTGAGCCGATGCTGGCGGCATGTGCAAAGCTGGGCGTTGCGCCGCAGGAATGCCTGTGTGTGGGCGATAGTCCCTTCGATTTGCAGAGCGGACGTAATGCCGGGGCGAGGACAGTTGCCGTGCGCTATACGGCCTTTGCTTGGGAGAAAATCATGGAAGAGGGCAGACCTGACTATGTAATTGCGCAGCCGCAGGAGCTGCTGGAGCTGGTCAAGCGAGTGGGAGAAATTTAAAAATATGGGGCGGTTGCACTATTATCCATTTGTCACTAGACGTGCAGGTGACAGAGTCAGACTTGATAGTGCAGTGGCCTCTTTTTTGTATACTTTTCAACTATATCTTTGAATCGAGTCTGTTTCATGGTATAATATATACGGAATAGTGTACAAGAATCAAGCTTCAATATATTTTTAAAGGAGGAATTATCATGCGTAAAATTGCTATCATTGGCGGAACTGGTATTGACAATCCTGAAACCCTGCAAGGCTTTGAGAAGAGAGTTATTGAGACTCCGTACGGCAAGGCTTTATGCAATATCGGTATGATGAGCGGCAACCAGGTTATTTTTGTCAGCCGTCATGGCGTTGACCATTCCGTGCCGCCGCACAAGGTAAACTATCGCGCAAATATCTGGGCGATTAAGAGCCTGGGTACCGAAGAGGTTTTTGCGACGACTGCCGTTGGCTCCATCAATCCGGAGATGAAGGCAGGCCATTTCGTTGTCTGCGACAACGTGCTGGACTTCACCAAGAGCCGTATCAGCACTTTTTATGATTCCCCGGAGCGTGGTGTAGCGCACTGCGACTTTACTTATCCGTATTGCCCGGCGCTGCGTGAAAAGGTTATCAAATGTCTGGAGAAAACCGATATTACCTTCCATAAGCAGGGCGTTTATGTTTGCACCGAAGGCCCGCGCTTTGAAAGTGCTGCAGAAATCAAAATGTATGCCATGCTCGGCGGTGACCTGGTTGGCATGACCAATATGCCGGAGTCTATTCTGGCGCGTGAGGCAGAGCTTTGCTACACGAACTGCTCCATCGTTACGAATATGGCAGCAGGC
>JAIHZV010000292.1 GCA_022718015.1 Phascolarctobacterium sp.
GAGCTGCTGCATGACGAAATCTACAAGCTGGAAAGCGATGTGGACGATTGCAGCGGCGAAATCCTCGGCTACACTATGGAACGTCTGCTGGCGGCAGGCGCTCTTGACGTGCATTATACAGCCATATATATGAAGAAGAACCGTCCTGCGTGGGAGCTGACGGTTCTTTGTCATGCCCAAAACAGGGAAGAATTGGAGAAAATTATTTTTGCGGAAACGACGACAATTGGTATTCGCCGCACGCTGATGCAGCGCGATATGCTGCCGCGGGAGCGCGGTCTGGTGCAGACGGATTATGGCGAGGTGCAGGTGAAGCTTTGCGGCGGAAAGTACTATGTAGAATATGACAGCGCCGCAGAAATTGCCCGCAAAAATGGTGTTCCGCTGCAAAAAGTTTATGATTCCGTGAACTTCTCAGCAAAAAAACATTAATATTTCACACAAGTTCCTCGAAATATGATATACTTATTTATACTAATATGGTTATGAATGAGTGGAGAAAAAATGATTAATGTTTTTGATTTAGTCGAAGATTTTTATGCACAAGATGAAGAATGGAACACTGTGCTGCGCCAAAAGTACGCAGAGGATTTTCTGCGCCTGAAAAGCTGGCAGGGTGCAAGCGAAGATGAGCTGCTTGATATCTGGAACTATATGACGGTGATGTGCATTTACCTAGGCAATTCGGAACATTTTCTTGGCGATATGACGCGCGAGGATTTTATCGACTGCGTAGGCTGGTGCTGTCGCAATATCTCCGATTTTCTGCCCACCCCACAGAATATCGGTGCTTTTTTGGACACGATGTCCGAGATGTATATTTTCTTTAAGAAAAAAAGAGTTATTACTAGTGATAGTGCGCCTGCGGAGGCTAAGGCAAGGCTGCTGAGCTCCGGCAAGGTGCAGATGCTCGACGAGGAGGGCTATTTCCTGCCTGAATATGAGCGTTATAACCAATATGCAACGCCTGACCTGCCGAACAAGGCCTTCCTGAATATCGGTGAGCGTTTGCAGGATTTGCTCAGCTCTCTGCAGACCTTTTTCGGTGCACAGAAGTATAAGCGCGACGTGGAGCGTGCGACCTTTTTGTACAGCGGTATTCTGATGGGCGGTCTTGCTGAGGAAAAGCCTGATTCAGAGGAATATGCGCAGACCTTCTGGGATTATTTTCTGTTTGATTATCATATGCTGGCGGACGATAAGACGCCGCTGCAGCATTTCTATGATGATATCTGTGCCAATGGCTTCAGCGCTGAGGGCACGGTGAGCAAGGATGTGCTGGAGGAGCTTTTGCAGGTGCGTCTGGTGCTGTTCGAGGTGCTGGAAAAGACGCCGGAGGGCTTGTATTCCTGCCGCAATGTGCTGACGGACGAGCGTTATCTGCTGCAGCTGCCGATTGACGGCGACGTTGATACCGACGGCTACATTTTCATGGGACATATTTTCTATAATAATACGATGGTGATGAACTTTGTGCGCGGTATGCTGGTGGAGGCACGGCCCAAGAACTTCTCCGAGCTGATCCAGATCTCGGGCCTGTCCCACGGCACGGACGTGTGGAC
>JAIHZV010000293.1 GCA_022718015.1 Phascolarctobacterium sp.
CAAATATTCGTCAAAGAAGGTTCATTATGTCTATTTTACCGATTTTTATTCCGCACGCAGGCTGTCCGCACCAGTGCGTGTTCTGTAATCAAAAGAAAATCAGCGGTCAGCATAGTGCTGCGCTGACGAGCGCACAAGAGCAGATTGCACGCTGGCGCTCGTGGCTGCGCCCCTCGCTGGCGCACGAGGCAGCCTTTTACGGCGGCAGCTTTACCGGCCTGCCGCTTGAGCTGCAGCGTGAGCTTTTGCAGCTGACAGACGAGCTGCTGGCCGAAGGCTTTATCGGCAGCGTGCGCCTGTCGACGCGTCCTGATTATATTGATGCTGAGCGCCTGCAGCTTTTGAAGGAGCACCATGTAGAGCTGGTCGAGCTGGGCGTGCAGTCGCTGGACGACAAGGTTTTGCAGGCAGCGGAGCGTGGACATACGGCGGCGGCAGTGACGACGGCGATGGCGCTTTTAAAGCAGCACGGCTTCAAGACCGGCCTGCAGCTCATGGTGGGCATGCCGCAGCAGAGCTTTGCGAGCGTCAAGGAAACAGCCCGTCAGGCCATCGCCCTGCACCCGGACATTGCGCGGATTTATCCGCTGCTTGTTATCAAGGACACGCCGCTGGCGCAGACGTATGCGCAGGGCTTGTTCGTGCCGCTGAGCTTGGACGAGGCCGTGACGCAGGCAGCGTGGCTGTATAAAGAGCTGACGCAGGCAGGCATCAAGGTTGTCCGCATCGGTCTGCAGGCTGACGAGGAGCTGTGCGCCGAGGGTAATATTCTGGCCGGGCCGTTTCATCCGGCGATGGGCGAGCTGGTCAAGAGCAGAGTGCTGCGTGACGAGCTGACGCCGAGACTGCTGGAGCAGGCGAAGGTGAATATTACCCATACGCTGACGCTGCATTGTCCTGCAAGGCTGGAATCAAAGCTGCGCGGGCAGAAGAATTGCAATCTGCATTATTGGCAGCAGCTTTTGCCAGACGTAGAGATAACTATTGTACCGAGTGAAGGAGAGGAGATAAGCCTATGAGTGAATGTATTTCCTTTGCACCGCTGGTTGACGCTGAGTGCAGGGTGCTGATTCTCGGCTCGATGCCCGGCAGAAGGTCGCTGGATATGCAGGAATATTATGCGCATCCGCAGAACCGCTTTTGGCGGCTGCTGGCGCTTTTGCTAAATGAGGAAATGCCGCTCACCTATGCGGATAAATGCGCTCTGCTTCTGCGTCATCACATTGCGCTGTGGGATACGCTGGGCTACTGCGAGCGTGAGGGCAGTCTTGACAGCGATATCAAAAACGAACAGCCTAACGCTGTCTGCGAGCTGCTTGCTGCACAGCCGCAGATTAAGGCAGTATTCTGTAATGGCGGCAAGGCTGCGGCGGCGTTTAAGCGCTACTTTGCTAAGAGCCTGCCGCGGGAAATTGATGTGTATTATTTTTCCTCGACCAGCCCGGCGAATGCACGCAAGCGGCTGGAAAATTTGGCGCAGGAGTGGCAGATTCTTCTTCAATATTTACGTTAGGTTTGCTTTACTTATTGTTCTATGTTACAATAAAAAGATAAAAAC
>JAIHZV010000294.1 GCA_022718015.1 Phascolarctobacterium sp.
GCTGTCGGCTGTTATCGTGGTTGCAGCGTCCTGAAAGCGGAGATTGCCGTCGACGTAGGCAGTACGGTCGGAATGATAAACATCAACCTTATCGCACTTGAAGTGCATATCGCCGAAGCTCAATGTTATATTGCCGCTGCCATGAACCTCCATAGCGTACATATAAACCTTGGTCGTATCGCCTGTGATGGTCAGCGTGGTATCATGCACAGGAAATTGCACGAAAACGTTGCCTTCCAGGTCATAGACGCCCTTGATAGGATTAAAGGTACGGCTGTCACTTTTGATTACCGGATCAGCAAAGCAAAGTGATGGGAGCAGCATCAGCAGCATAGTTATTACAAGCAGAAGTTTTTTCATTTTTAGTCACCTCGATGTAACAAAACGCTTAAGAAAATTTAAGCGTACTATTTATTATAGTATTTTTTTATGCTGTCTGCAAGAGAAAAAAGCTTTTTTTCGATTTTTTTTCATAAAAAAAAGAGGATTTTTGCGTTTGGCATTGAATATAAAGATATGTGCAGAATAGAATGGAGGCGTAGCGACGTATGGAGGGAGATTTTGACAGCTTTAAGGAACAGGTAAAAAGCGCTGTTGATATGGTTGACGTTATCTCCGGTTATGTGTCGCTGAAAAAACGCGGCCAGAACTATTGGGGCTGCTGCCCCTTTCACGGTGAAAAAACGCCATCGTTTTCGGTGAACCCAGGCAAGAGCATGTTTTATTGCTTTGGCTGCCATGAGGGCGGCGACATTTTTAAGTTCATCATGAAGATTGAAAACTGTGGCTTTATGGATGCCTTGAAGCTTTTAGCAGGCAGATATGGTATCCCTGTTCCCGAAAGGCAGAAGACTGCGGCAGAAATTGAGCGCGAAAAGCAAAGAAACGGCATTTATAATGCTAATGAACTGGCGTCAAGATTCTACCAGGCTTGTCTTTTGCGTACTGCCTATGGCAAGCAGGCACTTGCTTATCTGGCAGGCAGAGGGATTACGCAGGAAATTATTGAACGCTTTACGATTGGTTATGCGCTGGATAATTTTACTGCGCTGACAGCATCACTCGGCAAGCGTGGCTGTGCGCCGGAGCTTCTGGTGCAGGCCGGACTTGTAGCGGAGGGCGGCAGAAGCGGCTTTTACGACAAGTTCCGCAACAGGGTGATGATTCCGATTAAGGACTCTCGCGGGCGTATTGTTGGTTTTGGTGGACGCGTGCTGGATAACAGTACGCCAAAATATCTTAATACGAGTGAAACGCAGTGGTTCAATAAACGCCGCCTGCTTTTTGGTCTGGACATTGCAGCCAGAGCTATTCGCAAGAGCAGACAGGCGATTATCGTGGAAGGCTATATGGATGCCATCAGCCTGCACGCTGCAGGTATTGATAATGCTGTTGCTTCGATGGGTACGGCGTTTGCTGAGGAGCAGGCGCGGCTTTTGAAGCGCATGACAGAGGAGGTTGTCTTCTGCTATGACAGCGACAGCGCCGGACGCAAGGCGTCGGTGCGAGCGGTCAGCATTGCGCTGGCAGCGGGGCTTAAGGTGCGTATCGC
>JAIHZV010000295.1 GCA_022718015.1 Phascolarctobacterium sp.
AGTCGATTTACCGCTTCCGTGGAGCGGAGGTGCGCGTGTTTGCGGAGGTGCAGCGTGAGCTGGCCAAGCGCGGCGGCAGTCTGCTGAAGCTGTCGAAGAACTTCCGCAGCATCAAGGGCGTGCTGACGGCCTGCAATATTGCCTTCAGGGAGCTGTTAGGCGAGGATACGAGCCGCGATGTTTATTTTGAGGCGCTCGATTATAACAAGGACGTTGTTATTGAGCCTGTGCTGCTGGAGGTTGGCTATACGCAGGAGCAGAAGCCGCAGCGCCGCAGGCTGGAGGCAGCGGCGGTGGCGCAGAAAATGCAAGAGCTGCACGATAAAGAGCAGGTGGCCTATGGCAAGATGACCGTGCTGCTGGAGGCGATGACGGAATGCGCCGTTATTGCCGCAGAGCTGGAAAATAAAAATATTCCCTATGTTATCATTGACGGCAAGGGCTTCTACGAGCGCCAGGAGGTGCTGGATTTGCTGCATCTCCTGACAGTGCTGCATAACCGCTATCGCAGTCTGGAGCTGGCAGGCGTTTTGCGTTCGCCGTACTTCGGTCTGGACGACGCGACGCTGACGCAGCTGTTCTTGCGCGGTGCGGACAGCCTGTGGCAGGCGCTTATGGAGGCGGATATAGCGTGCCTCCCTGCGGAGCAGGGAGCACGCGTAGAGAGGGCGCGGACGGTTTTGCTGCAGCTGCGCAGCTATGCAGCGCTGTACGCTTTGCCGGAGCTGCTGGCCGAGCTGTGGCGCGTGCTGGCGGTGGAGGCCGTGCTGAGCGTGCAGAAGCACGGCGAAGGCAAGCTGGCGAATGCCTGCAAGCTGCGTGACGAGGCGACAGCCTTCTGCGCAGGCCGTCAGGCGAGCCTGGGCGACTGGCTGGCGCAGGTGGAGGCCGTGCGTGAGTCTAACGCGAAGGCGACGACAGCGAATCTGGACGCCGAGGAGGCAGTACAGATTATGACGATTCATAAATCCAAGGGCCTGGAGTTCAATACGGTGTTCCTGCCGCAGCTTGACCGCAAGGGACAGAGCGACACGAGCCTGATTAAATATAACAGGCAGTTTGGCCTGGGCATCAAGGCACCGCTGGCTGACGGCGCGCTGGTGAGCACGGCTGTCCTGGATGATATCAAGGAGTTCGACAAGCAGCGCGAGCGTGAGGAGTACGTGCGTAAGCTTTACGTAGCTATGACGCGTGCCGAGGAGCGGCTGATTATGTCGGGCGCTGTCGAGGGCAGCAGGACGGAGGATGAGGGCATCATGCACTTCACGCTCAAAAAGCAGCGCGAGAAGGCTCTGCACGAAAAGCGCTGGCTGCAGCAGCTTATGGATATTTTTGAGCAAACGGGCACGGGCATAAGCGTGGAGCTGGTCGAGAACGTGGAGCTGACGGATGCGGCGGAGGAGCAGACCAAGGAGCACTTCGCTGTCACTGCGGAGGTGGAGCAGCAGATTGCGCCGCTGCCGACGTTCTGCGGCAATGGACGCAGCTATTTTACGGCCAGCGCTCTGCAGACCTATCTGCACTGCCAGCGCCAGTAT
>JAIHZV010000296.1 GCA_022718015.1 Phascolarctobacterium sp.
ATACTGGTCGATGGCGGCTTCAAAGTCTTGCAGGCTTTTGCTGCCATCGCCTTTTTCTATGGCGTGCAAAATACAATGCTCCAGATGGTCCTTTAAAATCACCTTCGCTGTATTATCCAACGCCTTACGCACAGCGGCAATCTGAATCAAAACCTCAGAGCAGTCGCGGTCCGCATCCACCATTTCCTTAATCGAGCGCACATGGCCCTCAATACGTGCAAGGCGGTTGACAACCTTCTTTTTATTCGGGTGCGTATGCGCGTGCTCATGCGCTTCATGCAGGCTGGCAGCGGCCTGCTTTTTTGTCGGCTTCTTGTCGCCACTTAGCAAATCGTTTTCTGCAATATATGCTAAAAGTGATGTTTCCTGCTTTTCCATAGCCTACTCCTTGATATTTTCATATATTAATGAAAGGAGCCGCTTCTTTTATAAACAGCTCCTTCCTCAAAAATTATTTTATTCTTCCTTTGCCTGCGGCGTCAGAATGCTTTCAATCACCAGCGCCACGCCATCATCATTATTAGATGCCGTAACAATCTTGGCGTGCTCCTTCACGCTATCCTTCGCATTCGCCACAGCGACACCGATACCGGCATTTTTAATCATACTGATATCGTTGTTCGAATCGCCGATGCACATGATTTCCTCAGGCTTAACGCCATAGCTGGCAGCAACGCTTTTTACTGCCTCCCACTTGTTAACGCCCGGCTCCATCAGCTCCAAGAAGTTGTCCTTCGAGCTGGTAACATCCAGCTTGCCCTTGAACTGCGTAGAAAACTGCTCCCACACGCTGCCGAACTCTTCAGCGCTCGTCATCACGAGAATCTTATATGGCGCTTCGTCCGTATGGTACAGGTTCTCGCCGATTGCGGTCGTCTGAATGCCGCTGATTTTGGTGTACATCTTGGAAAAAGCATTTTCTTCCTTAATTAAAATGCTGTCACCAACATAAAGCTGCACATAATAGCCCTTTTCCTTGCAATAAGCGAGCACCTCATTAGCTGTTGCGAGGTTCATCTTATGCTCATAAAAAATCTCACCGCTGGCACTGCCCTTAACCAGCGCACCGTTATACGTAACCAAAGGCACGTCCAGTCCCAGCCTTTGCGCATAAGGACGCGCAGAAACATACATTCTGCCTGTCGCAATCAAAAAAATCTTGCCTGCCGCCAAAGCGCTCTTAATCGCCTTCGCATTACGCTCCGAAATGGTGACATTACTATTCAATAAGGTATCATCCATATCGCTGGCAATCAGCTTAATATCCATCATTTGTTTACTCCCTCATTCATATAAGCCTTAAAATAAGCTTTTTCTAAAAATATCACTGCCGCCGGATAGACAAGCAGCAGAAAAATGCCGTGCATAGCCGTAAAATTCAGCTCATAGCCCGGCAGCATACGGCAGACGGTAATCGCGCCCTCCATAGAAAACGCCGCCATAACCAGCCATGCCTTCAGCGCGTCACTGCGCAAAGCCAGCGCCTCACGCCATGCTGCTGCTTTAAACTCCTTGCTCACGATAACGTGCATCAGC
>JAIHZV010000034.1 GCA_022718015.1 Phascolarctobacterium sp.
AATAAGCGCCCTGTTCACCTGACCGGTAATAGCCACCACCGGTATAGAATCTAAATAAGCTGTTGCCAAGCCCGTAACAAGATTAGTTGCGCCGGGCCCTGATGTAGCTATACACACACCAACCTTGCCTGAAGCACGCGCAAAGCCATCTGCCGCATGCGCGGCTCCCTGCTCATGCGCTGTTAATATATGTTGTATCGGACTTTGCCGTAACGCATCATAAAAAGGGAGAATCGCTCCCCCCGGATAACCGAAAACCGTCGTTACCCCTTCTTCTGCCAGTATCCTGCACATAATCTCTGCACAGCTTAACTGCATACGCTCACTTCCTCTCGCAAATCTATCTTTTATATTGCCGCATGTCCATCATCCTGCGGAGGCCATGCAAAACGCGATTTCTCCACAGCCAGCGACGTATCGCCACGCTCTAAGGCGACAAGGCCGGTCTGCACCATTTCTGTCACGCCGTATGGCCGCATAACATCAACAAAAGCGCGCAGCTTGCCTTCATCGCCGGTAGCAACAAATATCAGCGATTCACCTGTTACATCCACAGCATGTGCACGAAAAACCTCTGCCAGCTGCAGCAGCTCCGGACGCTTGCTGCCAGCCTTCACTTTAACCAGAATCATGCTGCGGGTTGCGCTGGATTTTGGAGGCAGTACCTTGACACGCTCTACCTCGACCAGCTTGGCCAGCTGTTTGGTAACCTGAATAACAGTCGGCTCGTCAGCCTCCATCGTCACCGTCATACGCGAAAACTCCGGGTTTTGCGTCGTGCCTACAGCAAGGCTGTCAATATTGAAGCCACGGCGTGAAAACATACCTGCTACACGCATCAGTACGCCAGGCTGGTTACGTACAACAATCGATAAAATCTGCTCCATAACTTTCCCTCCTGCAACAAGGTGTCTACAGCTCTGACGGTTTTGTAAATCTGTCCAGCTTGCCGACATCATCTAATCAGTATTTTATTATTATTTCAGCAGAAAAGCTTTTTGTCAACAAAAAGATGTAACATCAACAGCTTTATCCTCTTATATGCTTCTATACTGTAAACACAGTTACACTACATCACAAAATTATCCTCCAGCCTCTTGACTTAGACTGCACTTCAAGTATTATACTAGAGACATCAGGAACTTAGTCAAAGGAAAGGACGGATAACAAATGTCTAAACAGGAGGCTTACGAGCTCGGCCTTCATGCTTAACCACTAACCCTCATATTGAACAGCAAAAGGCTGACGCCTTGCATAAATGCGAAGCGTCAGCCTTTTTTATGTCCTATAAATTATGGCTATAAATGCCTAAAAATTTGTGGCTTGTTGATTGGGGATATTAAGAAATGTCCTGCACTGAACCTCTATCAATAAGCTTCTGCAAAACGCCCCCTATATCCTCGTTAATGCAAATTGATTTTGCCTTTATTTCTTCCGGCACATAGGCTTCGCCTAGATTGATGCAGGCATAAGCGCCATTTTCCCACTCATTTGCCAAATGCCAAAAAGGAAATTTTATAATCGCCGGGGTGTTCATCCCAACGCCAAGCTCCAGAAACAGCACCCTCAAGCCCTTATGCTGCTCAAGGAACCCCTTGTACCGCTGCGACGCACGATACCAGCCATCATCCTGCACAAAGGTAGCATCGCAGTGCAGGTTCATCGTCATAGGCTTGCCACAGACAGGGCAATACGGAATCAGCTCAGCAGAAACTCGCATATCCCTCTGCTCTTCCAGCATTTTCCGAATGCTGATTTCATTATCATACGTTTTCCGGCAGCATGGCTCACTGCACTGAAACAAGCCATAATCTCCCTGCATATAGAAAAGCCGCTTTTTAGCAAATCCGGCTTTCTGAAAGCAATGGTCTACATTAGTTGTGATGACAAAGTAATCCTTATCTGCCACCAGGCGCAAAAGCTTTTCATAAACAGGCTTCGGTGCATCCATATAACGATTGATAAAAATATAGCGGCTCCAATAGCCCCAAAACTCTTCCTGCGTAGGAAACGGATAAAAGCCACCGGAGTACATGTCAAGAATGCCATATTTCTCCGCAAAATCTGCAAAATACTTTTGAAACCGCTCCCCTGTGTAGGTATACCCAGCCGCTGTCGACAAGCCGGAGCCTGCACCGATAACAACAGCCTCGCATTCCTGCAGTGCAGCATGCAAACGCTTAATTTGCTCCGAGTAATTTTTGGTAGATGTTTTTGTCCAAATCTTTGAAAACATTGAATATCACTTTCTTTACGCCCGTCTGTAGCCTGAAAAAATCCTTAACACTCTGCACGGCAATCTCTGCCGCCAACTCATTGGGGAAATGGAATTCGCCTGTAGAAATACAGCAAAATGCAACACTTTCTAATTTATTCTCCGCCGCCAGCTCCAGACAAGAGCGGTAGCATGATGCAAGCATTTCTCGCTCGTGCTTTTTCACCTTGCCGCTGATAACAGGACCTACGGTATGCAATACATACCTGCTCGAAAGATTAAAAGCCGGCGTAATTTTAGCACTTCCTGCAGGCTCAGGGTAGCCTTGCTGCTCCATCAAATTATCGCATACAAGGCGCAGCTGTATGCCGGCAAAGGTATGAATTGCGTTATCAATGCAGCGATGGTTAGGAATATAACAGCCTGTCATACCGCTGTTGGCAGCGTTCACAACAGCATCACATTTCAGAGTAGTAATATCACCTTGCCAAAGGTAGATTCCCTGCTGAACAGGCGTAAGTTCGGCAACATCCGTAATGCCCTTAGCCGCAATTTCGTACTGCAGATATTCATCCTGTATACGCAAAAACTCCGTACCAATCGGTTTCGGAGCGCGAACATTCATCAGTGCCCGCAGCAGCTGCTTTTGCTCCTCAGTATCTGCCGATATGCTTATATCCCTATATTCCGTTCTTTCCTGCAAAAGCGATTTAATGAGGAAAATTCGCCTCTCACTCTGCTTCATGCTCAGGCTCTCTTTCTTATGACCTGCTTGGGACAGATTTCGGCACATCTGCCGCAGCTAAGGCAATGCTGCGGCTCAATGACAACCGGCTTTTGCGCAATATCTATACACTTTTGTGGGCAAACAGAATAACACAGCTTGCAGCCTATGCAGCCAGCGCCTACATAGTAGCCCGCTTCGGCCTGCGCTTGTTTACCTATGGTAATACTGTCACGAACTATATGCGCCGGATTGCTGATATCAAAATATTCGCCCTCTGCTTCATAAAGGCAGAAAACCTCTAAAGCACTGCGGGTATCTCCAGGATAAATAGCTTGCATATAAACATTCTTCGTAAAGATTTCGTCCAGCCTGCTGTTACCGATATTCTTTATTTTTCCCCGTAGCGAAACAGCAATTTTTTCTTTCGTTGCCGATAGAGCTACATATCCCTGCTCCATAAGCTGAGCGTAAAAAGCCTTGCCTTTGGCGGTGAGGAAATATACGCCCTGCTCATCCCACAGCATCATATCTATAATTCGCGTTTGCGGATGCCCGTCTGCCCCAATGGTTGCAAGCGTAGCAGAATGAATATAATCAACCAGCAGCTGCAAATAATCAGCTTTCTGCATTTTATCAGCCGTCCTTTCTATAGCATTACAGCAGCCTCGCTTTCGCAAAGGCTGCTGCATAATTTTTTAGAATTCGTAGGGAGGATTTCCTGAGAAGTCAGCAATAATCCCGTGAGCGTTTTCCAGATAGAACACCTCAAAGATGGGATTGGTGGCTTCACCATACTGACCTTTTACAATGGGATTCTGCAGGCACATTTCCTTGGCTGCCATATTGTTTTCAAAAACAGCCTTGCCATGCAAACGAATCCATGCATACTCCGGACTGGATACGGAAAGCTCAACTTCCGGATTTCTCAGCATATCCTTGTAGACATCCTTTTGGTTATTAGTGCAAAACCACAGCTTGCCGTCAAGCAAACCTGCAAACATAAAGGGACGGCATTTTGCCTTGCCATCGCGGCCAACGGTGGCCAGATATTGCACAGGGTTAGCATTCAGAAATTCTACTACTTTTTTCATTATAAGTACCTCCAAGCTATAGTATGTTTCGTGATGCTTTTATTGTAATACGCATTGAGCAGCTTGTGAAGTACGCACAATATTGTGGTATGGTTACCTGGCGGTGACTATTAAAGACTTCCCCTTGCCATATTTATTCTCAGGCCTTATAATAATGCCATAAATATATTTCATGAAGTACGCATACGCTTGCGCCAAGCAAAGCTACGCGAAAATGATAGCTGCAGCGCATCGTATGCCTTGAATATGGCATTTTGCAAAACAGGAGGCTAACGAATATGAGCGAAATCAATAAAAAAGCTGAGCTGCCCGCCTGCCCGGTGGAAACCACCTTGACACTCATCGGTGATAAATGGAAGGTTTTAATACTGCGTGATTTACTGACAGGAACAAAGCGCTTCGGAGAGCTGAAGAAATCCGTAGGCAATGTTTCCCAAAAGGTTCTGACTGCACAGCTTCGTGCCATGGAGGAAAGCGGACTTGTCCATCGCCAGGTCTACGCCGAGGTACCGCCGAAGGTAGAGTATTCGCTGACTGAGCTCGGCCTAAGCCTGAAGCCAATCCTTGACTGCATGTTCACCTGGGGTGAAGCATATAAGGCTAACCATTAAAGTGTTTTTGTGCAAAAAGGCTGACGCCTTGCGTAAATGCGAAGCGTCAGCCTTTGTTGATTTTGTCCATGCTTATACAATTTTCACTAGGAACTATAATACGTTAGCAAAAAACTTCTGCGCACGCAGCACAATACATTGCCTACTTTTTAACAGAATACTTTGCTTTGAATGCATCATAATCCGACTTTGCAATTCTATAGCTCTCTTTATTCTCAGAATTACTTTTTACAGATTCATGAGCATTCTTAATTTCCAATATAGCGTCAGTTATAATACGAGTAAGGTACTCCTTTTGCTCATAATTCGCCATCACTAAAGAATCTCTGACGTACATTGGGTTATTTCTGATTAACTCAATATGAAACTCTATATTGTGAGCTTGCAAATAGTGCCATAAAAATGTCACGCAGGTTCTTGTATTTCCTTCTCGAAATGGGTGAATACTCCACAATTCTACAAGAAAATCTACTACTATCGAAGGCAAAGCTTTATCTTCTTTATTCCAGTCAATCTCACCATATTTGTCAAAAAAAGCTTTAAGCTTTGCCTCTATATCTTTGTAATCAGCATATTCTGCTGAACCACCTGCTAAAACCCTTTCGCTCTTATACAAATTTTCATCACGAAAAAGTCCTGCCCAATTATATAAATCTAAAAATAAATACCTGTGTATAGCAATCAGATGCTGAATATCAAACGTTGCCTCTATTCGCTCCGGTCTGATATCCAAACCTAAAAGCTTGACAGTAACCTTTTGTATTTCTAGCTTTTCAAGTAAAGCTTTATCATGTATATTGTAATTATTGATTAAGACATCACTATTAGGATAGCAATATTTTCCATTATCCATATACCTTACGCTCCTATGTACTCAAGACGATTAACCTTGTTTTCGATTTCGCTCAGAGTCAGCTTACCACTAATATATAACTCAAGCGCATTCATAAACTCTTCATTAGGCCCTTCTGTAGCAGTAAGAACTACAGCCAATGCACGTTCAACACTTTTTCTTCTTTTTTCACACTCATCAACATAATTACTGTCAATGATAATTCCCTTATATTCTAAAATCGTTTTTATCATATCCACCACATAACTCGGAGGATTGCGTCTGCCATACTCCCAATCCTTTACTGTTGCAGCAGGAATACCAAACATTGCTGCAAATTTATTCTGACTCAGTCCAGTGCATTCTCTAAGCTCACGTATGCTCACAAAAATCATCTCCTTATCATCTATTCTATAATATATTATAAGGCATTGCCTACTGTTTTTCAATATCACAGAGCCCTTCTCCTGATATCTATTGTCTACCAAAAAAATCAACGCTTTTTTTATTTCTACGAATAACTTTAAACAGTTTCTCTTCCGCCGCGGATCTTGGTGCCGATTAAAGCTCGAAGAATTCTGACAGCGATAATAGACGCTAGCTCGAGCGGTTGTCATTTGGGCATAACAAAACGCAGCTATTAGCAAGCTTCATGCTTGTGTAATAGCTGCGCTTTTTTGTTGCCACGTATCATCGCAGGTTATCTGCCAAAGCTTACGCTCGCGGCTTAGAAAAACACCTCATTCTTATTTCTGACGATCTTAAATGCAGCAAGCATATTTTCCGTCTTCTGCAACAAGGGTGAATGCATCAGCCTTCTCCCCTCACTCCAAGCACCTTTCTACCAGCTCTTTCAGCGTATAAGCATCAAGCTGCTCAAAGAAAAAGGCCCTCTGCGAATGCAGGGGCAGCGACTTGCTTACTGCCAGATTGTATTCTGCACCTTTCGCAAAATCCGTTACAATAAGCTCCGCCTGCTCCTTGACCAGCGCCAGCAAATCAGCCCCGGCGCTGCTGTTAACCAGCACCAGCGTTACGCCCTTATCATCATCAAACTCCGGGAACTGCTTATCAATCCCCCAATAATCTGCAATCGTTATATCTGCCAGACTACGCTTATTATTAAACGCACACTCGCCACAGGACGGTCGAATGCTGATGTTATTCAGGAAAAGACGCATATAGGTTTCCTGCCGCTTGCTCGCGCCAAAGCGCTGATGCTCTGTCAAAAACAAAGTCTCACCGCTCTTCCAGCCCTTCGCCTTATCACGAAAGCACACCTGCACAACAGGCTCGCCAGCCTCCTCGCCCAGCTCAGCCAAATGCTTGCAATAAACCCTAGGACTAGGAACACCATGACAGACAACATCCACCGTCAAAAGATTAGCAAACGGCTTCACAAGATAGCCCTTTAAGCCCGCAATCTGGCAGGGCGTTCCGCTGAACAAAACCTTCTTCCCCGCAAGCAGCTGCTGGCGCACATCTCTATAAATAGTGCCTATTTCACTCTGCACATACTTCGAGCCGCGCAGCTTAGACAGGTCATCAACGTTATCCACAAGCACATGGCGCACCGCGAGCTTTTCATCTAAAGCCGCGCCTGCAACCACACCACCCTGCCTCAAGACCTCTTCAGCCAAAAGCGTGAACATGCCGCCGCTGGAGCTGGTGAAGCGAACAGCATCATCCCTATTTTTAGCACCATACACAGCAACAAGCTCATGCTGCTTTGGCTTGTGCAGCATAGGACAAACATTCTCGCATAAACCGCAGTCCATGCACTGCTCCTCATTGACCTCAGGATATAAAAAGCCCTCACAGTCCGCCGTCATCCTGATGCAGCCTCGCGGACAAATATTAGCGCAGGCACTGCAGCCTGTACAGTTTTTCTTATAATCTACCTCCAGCATAGCTTCGACCTCCCTGCTGTCACAACCTTACTTTAAATATTATTTTAGCGCCAACTCGTGTTTTTAGCAAATTTTAGACTGGAGATGTAAAAAAGCAGAACCCCCGAAGCTATAGCCATAGTCTTGGGAGTTCTGCTTTTTACGATTATATACTTTTGCCGACGTCTTAACCTTCGTAATCGGCTTCACATTTCCCCAACTGCCTCGTTTGGAGGCGTTAACTAGCTTTTGCTGTTTTTTCGACATCTTTTCATAGCTAATATATTTTTCCATCTTCTTAATTCCTCCATTTTCTGCTCAATCAAACAAAATCTTGCTGCTACGTTAATGATAACATAACAGCAAGCATAAATCACGGAAAAAATTTGCGCACTCGAAAAATGCGGCTATATAATCTCATTTTTTATCAAAGCCTAATAATCCCTTTATCTCTTCCAGGTTTTGTGCAAAATATACTCCCTGCTGCTTTTCCGCCGAAGAAAATCCCTTAGCAATCATCTGCTGCAGAAAGTGCTTCACATCATCATAATAACCATCAATATTATAATAAATGCACGGCACATGCAGTTGTCCTAATGAAAGCTTGGACATAATCTCACTGACCTCCTCCAGCGTCCCCACGCCACCGGGAAACGCAATGAAGGCATCGCCAAGCTCAATCATCTTCGTCTTGCGCTCCGCCATATCCTTGGCAACTATCAGCTGCGTCAGTCCTTCATATTGGTATGCTGCATCTATAAAAAACTGCGGCTCCACACCGATAACCTTACCACCTGCCTGCAGAACGCTTTGCGCCAGCGCTCCCATCAGGCCAGTCTTTGAACCGCCATAAACCAATGTGTTGCCATTCGCACCAATCCAGATGCCCAGCTCTCTAACTGCTGCCATAAATTTAGGATCATTGCCTGTTGATGAGGCAAGATATACTGTTATATTCAAGTTAAGCCCTCCTCGCATGTTATTGAACCTAGTCTACCACCATAAAAAAACTAGTGCAAGCAATGCGCAATATTTTTCCATTGAAAAAGCTGATAACATTCCAAGGGCAGTACACATCAGCTGCATCAAAATGATAGCCATAAACATCTTTTAGCGAAACGAAGATGGTGGGATATTGGTTCATCCATTGATTACAAATCTGAGTGTGCTTAGCAATAGCTAAGCCGGCAAAATGCTTGGTCCTTGCGGACATCGAAAAAATCTGCCAGCATACTCATACCAGCGTAAGCAACTTTTCACTGAAACGCATTACTTTTCAGCACAGCCACTTCCCTAACTACACCAACCATCTGGATCACAAAGCATAAATTCCATTTCGTCACCTCACGCTCTTTCTCCTGCCAAAGCTGGGTTGATTTTTATTTTTCTTAATTACAAGTATATTATAAAGCTTGCCTATGACAGAAGCTGTCTATCTTGTGAAAGCTTTGATAAAATTTTCTTGAAAGCTGCAATAAGCGTAAAAGCAAATCAAAACGTCGCAAGGAGAAATCACAAGGATTTTTTTGTTGCAGCTAGTGATAATAAGCAAATTTTAATGTAAAATGTACTTATATTGTTAAGAAAGAGGTGATTGCCTTGAATATGGCCTTAAGAATAAATCCTTATACTCCTGGTG